>JBJOQA010000407.1:0-9019 GCA_046050225.1 Bacteroidota bacterium
TGGTGGTTTATCAAAAAGATACGGTGCAAATATTTTCGGCGGATCTTAATACAAGATTATATAATGGGGATTTAAATGCCGGACTGGCTACTGCAGCGAAATCTTATCAATCTCAAACAATCATAAGTAATGAAATTTTTTATGTTGGAGGTGTTGCAGAATCTGCTTTACCCGGAGGCTTATTGACCGGTGGAGCTCCGGATGTTACCATTAGCAGTGATGAAGGGCTTATTGTTCGTGTAGAAAATGCAACAACAGCACCTATACCAACATGGGCAACTTATGTAGGGGGGTCTGGTGATGAATCGTTTACTGCTATTGCCGCCACTCCTGATAAATCAAAAATAGCTTTTGCCGTACATATCGAACAAGCCGGAAGTAGCTACCCCGGTTTGGTAAATGAGGTAGATAATACAATTGCCGGAAGAGAATTATTAGTGGGTGTTTTTTCGGTAGGTACCCCAACTGCTTTTAATGTATTTTCTTTTTTAGGTGGAAGCGGGGATGAAGGAAAATTTTCAACTAAGTCAAATGCGGCATTAGTTGCAGCCGATAATGAATATTTTTATGTGGCCGGTAATACAAGTTCAACCAATTTGCCCGGAACCAGCGGTTCTGCACAACCAACACATGGTGCAAATAGGAATTTAGTAGATCAGTTTTTATCGCAAATACCTTTAAATGGTAGTGCGGGAAGTGGATTCCGAACCACCTACAATGGAGGTGAAGATGTGGATTTGGTAGGAGGTTTGGTAATTGATCTAAGAACGAGGGATGTATTGCTATTCGGTACTTCTCAATCAGAGGCCTTTCCGGTTTATAATGCTTCTGCCTATAGCCCTTTTTACCAATCTGTTCACGGCGATATCACAAATGGAGCGCAAGATATTACCTATACAGTTTTTACAAATGGCTTGGCAACACGTAAGTTTTCTACTTTTATTGGCGGTAGTTTCAATGATTATTTGGGCAGTACCGGTAAATTGCAAGGTACCGGGCATTTTCAGTATTGTCCAACCAATGGATTAACCTATATCGGAACAACTATTCACTCCGATCAAACAACGATTCCGGAGCAATGGATGACTGCTATTCCGGGTTTTGATAAAAGTATTCCTGCGGCAACAGCTAGTAAAGACTGTCATTTTATATTTGCCATGAGCCCAAATACGGATGATTTTGGAGATGCGCCTTTGAGTTACGATTTAACCAATCCCGCACGCTCATCAGCTGCATCTTATAAATTGCGTATTGGAGCTGAATTGGATGCAGAAGAGAAGGCAAATAATTCTGCACAAGCCGATGGCGATGATCGACAAAATTTTGGATCGGAGGATGACGAAGATGGCATTATTTCATTGCCCTCCGTTCCCGTAGGTGCAACTACCTATACCGTTACTGTTTCCGTTTATAATCATACCGGTGCTACGGCTTATTTACATGGCTGGCTAGATAATAACAATAATGGTAGTTTCGATTCGGATGAATTTGCACGAATCGCCATTCCTGATAGTGCCGGCCAACAAGCAATAAGTTTGAGTTTTGTAAATCTTCCGTTTTTTACGGTTGACTCCGGATTTACCTTTTTAAGATTGCGTTTAACCAATGTGCAACTTTCTGCAAATGATGCTACCGGCTATTTTGGTATGGGTGAGGTAGAAGATCATATTGTTGTACAAGCTTTGATTTTAAAAACCGGATTGATTGATTTTTCTGCAAGATTACAACAACGTCAAGTTGTGTTGAACTGGAAAGTAACTGAAGGTTCAGACGTAATGACCTATGTAATCGAACGCAAAAATCAAGATGGAGTATTTGTTCCGATTGGTAAAAAACTGCCGGTGCTCGATCTGCAGTATCAATTATTGGATCCTTTTCCGCAGGAGGGAACCAATTATTATCGATTGAAAATTGAATTGTTTGGCGGTGCTGTTCAGTATAGTGAAATTAAGCCGGTACAATTTAGGCTAAGTGCATCTTGGGAGGCTTTTCCAAATCCGGTAACCGATTATTTAAGTTTAAAAATAGCCTCCGAAAATATTGGGAAACCTGCATTGGTAATCCTTCATTCTGTAGAAGGCAGAAAAATACAACAATGGCAGTATCAAAAGTTAAATGGTACACAACTACTTGATTTGGCTCGATATCCCAATGGGCAATATTTATTGCAAGTGCTGATAGGTACGGAGGTTGTTACAAAAAAAATTCAGCTGCTCCATCACTAAATGATAAAAATCAAAATCCTGATAGTTTTCTATCGGGATTTTTTTTTATGTAACATTTTCTAATCATTTTTCAAAATGATTGCCGTCATTGATTGACTGTTTTTTAAGTTGAAAATTGCATTTTAATTGCAGGGCCATTCAACTTTTCGTAGCTATCTCAAATTAGCAGATTTCTAAATGGGACTGTAATTGTTTTGCTTAATTTACACGATAAACCCATTTGCCATGTCTGAAAACAAAAAACCTTATAAGGTTAAATCCAATGCGTTTGAATTTGCCATTGATGATGCAGCCATTGATTCGGCAGATTTTGTTGTTGTTAATTCCACCGAATTTCATCTGTTAAAAGATTTTCAATCACATCATGTTCGTTTGCTTGAATCCAGTGTGGATGCCAAAAAAGTGCGCCTGGAAGTTGCGGGTGAAGAATATGAGGTAGAAATAAAAGATGACTTAGATCAAATGCTAGAGCAAATGGGCTTTGGAAAAGTTACGGCAAAACATATCAAAGAAATTAAGGCCCCAATGCCCGGAATGGTGTTGGAAATAAATGTAGTAGAAGGACAAGAAGTACAAGAGGGCGAAAAGATTTTGATTTTAGGCGCAATGAAGATGGAAAACAGTATTATGATTCATGCGGCTGCAACGATTAAACGAATAGTCGTAAAACCGGGCCAGGCAGTTGAAAAGGGGCAAGTATTGGTTGAACTAGCCTAATTGATAACCTTATCTACAAATCTCAAATTTTAGTTATGCAAAAAATATTAGTTGCCAATAGAGGCGAAATTGCTTTAAGGATAATGCGTACCATTCGCCGGATGGGCATTAAAACAGTTGCAGTTTACTCCGAGGCCGATCGTAAATCACCGCATGTTTTATTTGCGGATGAGGCTGTTTGTTTAGGACCGGCGCCATCTAATCAATCTTATTTGGATGGCGATAAAATTATTTCCTTTTGTAAACAGCTTAATGTGGATGGTATTCATCCCGGCTACGGATTTTTAAGTGAAAATGCGGAGTTTGCACAAAAAGTAGAAGATGCTGGCATCACATTTATTGGCCCGGGCCCCGATGCCATGCGGGTGATGGGGTCAAAGCTTGCAGCCAAAGATTGTGTAAAACACTATAATATTCCGATGGTGCCTGGTATTGATCAAGCCATTGAGGATGTTGAATTGGCCAAGGAAATTGCTGCCAAAATAGGTTATCCGATTTTAATTAAAGCATCGGCAGGCGGTGGTGGTAAGGGAATGCGTATCGTAGAAAAGGATGCTGACTTAAAAGAACAAATGGAACGTGCTATCAGCGAAGCGAAAGCCGCCTTTGGAGATGGGTCTGTTTTTATTGAGAAGTATGTAAAGTCGCCGCGACATGTTGAAATTCAGGTATTGGCCGACAATTTTGGCAATACCGTACACTTGTTTGAAAGGGAATGTAGCGTTCAAAGACGTCACCAAAAAGTGGTAGAGGAATCGCCTTCGGCTGTATTAACGCCTGAACTACGTAAGCAAATGGGTGAAGCAGCGGTTATGGTTGCGAAGTCTTGTAAATATACTAGCACCGGAACGGTTGAATTTTTAATGGATGATCAATTGAATTTTTATTTCCTGGAAATGAATACGCGATTACAAGTTGAACATCCTGTAACCGAAATGATTACCGGTATTGATTTGGTGGAGCAACAAATTAAAATAGCGCGTGGCGAAGCTTTAAGTTTTACGCAAGAGGACTTAAATATTAACGGGCACGCCTTAGAGTTGCGGGTTTATGCGGAAGATCCACTAAATAATTTCTTGCCTTCTATTGGCACATTAGAAACCTATGTTCGACCAACAGGAGAGGGCGTTAGAGTAGATGATGGTTATGAAGAAGGGATGCCAATTCCGATTTATTATGATCCAATGATTGCAAAGTTGGCCGTGCATGGTAAGGATAGAACTGAAGCAATACAAAAAATGATTGAAGCTATCCGGCAATACAAAATAAAAGGGCTTTGCACCACGCTGCCTTTTGGTGAATTTGTATTTGAACATGATGCATTTGTATCAGGTCATTTCGATACGCATTTTGTAAAGAATTATTATACGCCGGAGTTGTTATTAGATAAACAACGTATGCATGCAGAGGTTGCGGCTATTGCAGCTTTAAAGTATTGGAAGGCTCAACAAAAACAATTGTTGCCGGTTGTAAATAAAACCACTAGTTGGAAAAGAAGATTAGCCCATTAATACGATGTGGCCTTGATGAAACAGCTTGTTTGTTAACAAAAAAAATTAGTAATGAAATCGAAATTAGAAATACTCAATGAGAAGTTGGCAGCCGGTAAGTTGGGTGGTGGTGTTAAACGAATTGAAGCACAACATAAGAAAGGAAAGCTAACAGCCCGTGAACGTGTTGAATTATTGATGGATCCCGGTTCTTTTGAAGAAATCGGTGCATTGGTGTTGCATCGTACAAAGGACTTTGGTATGGAAGATCAACAATTTAATGGTGATGGCGTAATAACCGGTTATGGTTCAGTAAACGGTAGATTGGTTTATGTGTTTGCACAAGATTTTACTGTTTTTGGTGGCGCACTTTCTGAAACTCATGCGGAAAAGATTTGTAAAGTAATGGACTTAGCCATGAAAACCGGTGCGCCGATGATTGGTTTAAATGATTCAGGCGGTGCCAGGATTCAAGAAGGCGTGCGTTCGCTAGGAGGTTATGCCGATATTTTTTATCGCAATGTTCAAGCATCAGGTGTTATTCCTCAAATTTCAGCCATCATGGGGCCATGTGCCGGGGGGGCCGTGTATTCGCCGGCAATGACCGATTTTACGATTATGGTGGAAAATACTAGTTATATGTTTGTTACCGGGCCTAATGTGGTAAAAACCGTAACCAATGAAGAAGTGAGCTCCGAAGAATTGGGAGGTGCCTCTACGCATTCTACCAAATCGGGCGTTACGCATTTAACCGCAGCAAATGATATGGATTGCATCTTGCAGGTAAAAAGGATGTTGAGCTACATGCCACAAAACTGCGAAGATGTGGTGCCTAAAATTCCATATGAATTAGGAGATGAAACACGTGAAGTGTTGGAAACGATCGTTCCAGAAAGTGCAAACCAACCTTATGATATTCGTGCCGTAATTGACGGTATCTGCGACTTGGAATCCTTCTTCGAAATACATAAAGATTATGCAGATAATATTGTGGTTGGTTTTGCTAGAATTGCAGGAAGAAGTATTGGAATTGTGGCCAATCAGCCCATGAGTTTAGCCGGTGTATTGGATATCGAAAGTTCGAAGAAAGGGGCGAGGTTTACCCGTTTTTGTGATTGTTTTAATATTCCATTATTGGTATTGGTGGATGTGCCCGGTTTTTTACCAGGAACTGACCAAGAATGGAATGGCATTATTACCAATGGCGCCAAGCTCTTATATGCGCTAAGCGAAGCTACAGTGCCAAGGGTAACGGTTATTACACGTAAAGCCTATGGCGGCGCTTATGATGTGATGAACTCGAAACATATTGGGGCCGATATGAACTATGCTTGGCCATCTGCCGAAATTGCCGTGATGGGTGCCAAGGGGGCCAGTGAAATTATCTTTAAAAAGGAAATTTCAGAAGCAGCCGATCCTGCCCAAAAATTGTTAGAAAAAGAAGCTGAATATGCCGAAAAATTCGCTACGCCTTATTTGGCTGCCGAAAGAGGATTTATTGATGAAGTAATTGAGCCGAAGGATACGCGTAAGAAATTGATAAAAGCCTTTGCTATGCTAGAAAATAAAGTGGCTAAAAGGCCACGCAAAAAACATGGTAATATCCCGCTGTAATTTAATGAGGCCGCAAATACTGCGGCCTTTTTTGTGCAGGTTGAAAAATAATTGATGTATCTTGAAAACGCACTTTTTCTAATGATTAGAACATGAAGTATAACTTATTTATAGCGTTGGGTTTGTTCTGTATGTTTGATGCCAATGCACAATCGGCCAAAAAGATTCATCAAGCGGCAAGCATCATTGATACGCATAATGATATTCCTAGCACCAGTATAGAATTAGGTTTGGCTTTTGATGCCGATCTACGAGGGAAAACGCATAGTGATTTAAATAGAATGATTGCCGGAGGAGTAGACGGGCAAATTTTTTCAATTTTTTGTGATGGAGAGCAGAAAAAACCTTTTCAATTTGCCAATCAAGAAATTGATTCGGTTTATGCTTGGGTAGCAAGAAATCCTAGTCGAATGGCTTTGGTTAAGAATCCTACTGATTTAGATAAAGCGATTCAAGAAGGGAAGTTAGCAGCGATGTTAGGTGTTGAAGGCGGGCATATGATAGAAGGTGATTTAGGTAAGCTAGATGCATTATTCAAAAGAGGGGTTTGTTACATGACGCTTACTTGGAATAACTCTACCCAATGGGCAACTTCTGCAAAAGATGAAACCTTGCATGGCGATTCTTTAGCTTTTAAAGGGCTGACCGATTTTGGTAGACAGGTAGTTGCAAGAATGAATCAATTAGGAATGTTGATAGATGTAAGTCATGTTGGAGAACGAACTTTTTGGGATGTGATAGCTACTTCTACCAAACCTATTTTTGCATCGCATAGTTGTGTGTGGAATTTATGTCCGGTAAGTAGAAATTTGAAAGATGATCAAATTAAAGCCATTGCCCAAAAGGGAGGTGTAATTCATTTGAATTTTTATCCGGGTTTTTTAGATACCAATTATCGCAAAAAATCTGAGCAGTTCTTTAAGGATCATGCTGCAGATACTGAAAGATTAAAACGGTTAGGCGTTGCCGAGGGGCAGATAGAAGGGCGATTAATAAAAATGTTTCAAGCCGAGTTTGATGAAATTCGCACATCCATAGAAGTGTTGCTGGATCATTTGGATTATATTGTTCGATTGGTAGGCGTAGATCATGTAGGCATTGGTTCTGATTTTGATGGGATCGAAGCACCCCCATTAGAATTAAACGGCGTAGAAAATTTACCCTTATTAACAAAAGCTTTAAAGAAAAGGGGATACCAAGCAGCAGATATTAAGAAAATACTCGGGGGCAATTTTATCCGCCTTTGGCGCGCCATTCAACCTTGATGAAATTGGTTCAACAAAATGGGCATTTCTTTTTTGAAATGCCCATTTTTGATATGCGTTGAATAAAATTATTGTACCCAAATTTTATTGACTTCTATATGATCTCCGGCCTGAATAATTACCGGATAGATACCAGCGGATAAATGCTGGAGAGAAATGGTTTGTTGTTGATTGGCGCCAAATCTTAATTGCATTAGTGTTTGTCCATTAAGGTTAACAACTTGAATTTGGTGCGGCGTATTATAATTGGAATATAATTTGAATTCATTTTTTGTGCCGGTAGGTAATAATTCAAAGCCATTTGTTTTACCGTTTTTAACCATCAATTGACGAGAGTAAATAATTGCTCCGGTATTTTCTTTCAACTTTAGGCGATAAAACACCGTTTTGTAGGCATTGGGTAAATTAGCATCAATAAACTGGTATTGTGCTTGATTACCATGGATTTGGGTATTCGGATAAATTTGGCCGGCGGCTTGCCAATTTTTTGCATCAAAACTTCTTTCAATAACGTACAACGAATTGCCAAATTCGGTTTCATTGGTCCAAGATATGCGAATGGTTTTATTGCTTAATGGGGTGGCAGTAAAAGCGGTTAGTTGCAATGGAACAATTTGTTGGATTTCCCAAACATCGTAATTTACCGTAAATGCAGCTAAGCCTTCCATACCGGGTTCTGATTCGGCAAAAGCATCGGCATTGCCAAATTCTCTGGTTATACTTAAGGTAGGTGAAGAGGTAATGACGATTTCGAAATTTCCGCCCGTTTGAGAAATAAGGTTAGTTGGAATATTGTAATCTACATCCGTGGTAAGCGTATTTCCAAAGTTTCCATTAAACCAAGATAATTCAGTGGAGTAATTTCCACTGCCGGGTTCTTCACCTGTAAATGAACCGGTTTGCGTCCAACTTTGGCCACCATTTACGATGCCTCCAAAAGCGGTAGCACTCCAGCTTACATCATATTGGCAAGTAATATTTGCCTTAGTGGTATTACCCGGGCCGTTACCGCCAAATACTTTTCCTACATTGTTGGTAGAGCCGGCGCCGCAACCGGGTGTTAAGTTTACGGGCGATTTGAGTAACGATACTTTGGCAGAACTAGGTAAGTAAACCATGCCCGAAGTTGCACCGTTGGTAATTAAATTTTCGGGCTTACTATTCGTCCATTGTGGCACAACAATGGCACGTTGTTCACAATTGCTTGCTGTACCGATTGCCATCGTACCGCCGATGCCAAATAGCGAAACCGTATATCTGCCTAAACCATCGCATTGTCCGCCACAATGGGTGCTACAATCGGTTGGGTCAACATCGGTTATTCCAAAGTTTGTATTGCCGCCGGTAATATTGGGAATAGTACTAAGAGCACCTGTATAATAACTAGTGCTAGATGTTTTTACCCAATGATAACCCGGTGCCGGTGTTGCGGTTGGTTGCGCAAAAACAAAGTAACAAGTACCTGACAAAATAAAGGATAATAAAAAATGGCGCATCGCAAATAGTTTAGAAAGAGATGAATTAGAACAGCAGGATGTGGATGCAATGATTTTGCGAAGGGTATTGGAAAATCTATAGTGTAAATTTAACACGTTAAATGAGTGGACAATCAATCTAGCACGTTTTTTTATCCCCAATGGATGTTGTGGCAAATTTGCATAAAAAAGCCAATGCAATAGCATTGGCCAGTTTTGTGTGTAGGTTAAAA
>JBJOQA010000408.1:0-5848 GCA_046050225.1 Bacteroidota bacterium
AAACAAACTACCTGAATTAGTTATTTTTTAACAAGGTTCGATTGAGGATTTCTGTTAGTTTTTGTTTCGTATGTAACGGAAAATCACCACGCATCATCCAATCGTAATACTGTGGTTCTGATCGCAATACATCGGTTACCGGACGTCCTTTGTGTTTTCCGAAGTTGAATACTTCCACGCCCTTATCATCAAATAAAAAGCGACGTGCGTAATCCACAATTTTTTCTTCTCCAATTACGCTTAAAATACTTTCAACCGAATCGCCCAGTTTAGGGTAGCGCTCCATTTGTGCCAACAAAACCTCAATGGTGGCATCTACATCCGCTTCTGCACTATGTGCATTGATGAGTTCTTTTTCGCAATAAAATTTATAAGCAGCCGATAAGGTGCGTGGTTCCATGGTATAAAAAACATGTTGAACATCTACCATTTTACGCAAGCTTAAATCTACATCCATACCTGCACGTAAAAACTCTTCCATCAACATCGGAATGTCAAAACGATTACTATTGTACCCACCCAAATCACATAGCTCAATAAATTGTTTCAATTCATTGGCTATTTGTTTGAAAGTAGGCGCATCTTTTACCATTTCATTGGTGATACCATGTATATCAATTGATTGTTGCGGAATTTTTATTTCGGGGTTGATTAACTTACGTTTAACGATGCGACTATTGTCTGGCATGATTTTTATGATAGCTACTTCAATAATTCGGTCAGAAGATAAGCTAACACCGGTAGTTTCCAAATCAATAAAAGCAATGGGGCGAGTGAGGTGTAATGGCATAGGATGTTTAGTTTTTAATAATTTTCAGTGGAATTGCTTCCATCTAAATCACAGATTCAACAAAATTAATTTACTACAAACCTAAAGTTATTTTCCCGATTTTGAGTAAAAAGGCAAATAATTGGTATAAATGGCTAATTTTAAACACTTGTAACACAATAGCTTTGTATATTTGTGTGTTACTTAATGAAAACTCCTACAAAAAAACATCAAATGAAGAAAATTCTTATTTTATCGGTTGTGTTACTTACAGCTGTTGTTGTGATTAGTTCTTGCGGTCCAAGTCGCAGAGGCACCGGTTGCCCAATGACTGATAAAATCATCCATTAATTTTTTTGATTTATGATTAATTGGCTTGTACTCAACAGTGAGCAACAGCTCGCTGACATAGTAAAGGCTTCGCATGAGCGTGCCCAGGTAATTTTTAAACATAGCACTAGGTGTTCAATTAGTGGGGTGGCAAAAAATCGTTTGGATAAACAAGAACAGCCGGCCACTATCGACTTTCATTATCTGGATTTAATTGCTTTCAGACCTATTTCGCAAGCAATTGCCGAACAATTTCAGGTGCATCATGAATCTCCTCAAGTGCTGCTTATAAAAAATGGCGCTTGTGTTTACGATGAAAGTCATATGAGTATTTCTATGGATGAAATTCTGGAACAAGCAGCCCTTTAAGACCAGTTTCTATCTTTTTTCAATGTGTTTTAATTTCGCCAAAATTGAATGATGGCAAATCCCATTCATTCAATACTTTTATGCCATGAACGTTGTTTGGCTTGCAAGCTGGTTTCCCAATCGAACAGAACCTACCTCCGGTGATTTCATCGAAAGACAAGCTGTGGCAATGGCTGAAAGGTTAACACAACTAACTGTTTTGGTCGTAGTTAAAGATCAAAACCTGCCCCTGAATAAAGTGGAATTTGAAATTAGGAAGCAAGGTAATTTACAAGTAAAGATTGCCTATTATGGCGCATCCTCAAACTTTTGCTTGTTAGAAAAATATTATTCCCATCAACAATACCAAAAACTTCAACAACAACTTTGGAAGGAATTTATAGACCAATTCGGTAAACCGGATATATGCCATGTTCATGTTTCCATGAAGGCTGGTTGGTTTGCACGGAAACAATGGCTGAAGTATAAAATTCCATATGTAGTTACTGAACATTGGACGGGTTATTATCCCCAAGCCAATCCCAATTTTTTACAATTGGATATGGTTCAACGATATATGACCCGAAAAGTGCTACAGTCGGCCAAATTGTTATTGCCGGTATGTGATGCATTGGCGTATCGGCTTAATAAATTAGCCCCTGATACGCGATTTATAAAGTTGTCGAATGTAGTAGATCATAACCGTTTTTATTACCGGCAAATAGATGGGGCGCCCATATTTAGATTCATTCATTTTTCCTATTTAAACGAACAAAAAAATCCAATAGGCATAATTGATGCCTGTAAGATTTTGCATCAGAAAGGACTGTCGTTTGAATGTTGGTTGGTAGGTAATTTGGATGAAACTTTGATGAAAGCCATAACTGATCGACAATTACCAACAGATCAGGTTAAAGTTTTGGACGCCATTCCGTATGAAGAAGTGGCTAAATGGATGCAAGCTGCCCAAGCCTTACTCATGTTTAGTAAATGGGAAAATCAACCCTGTGTAATTTTAGAGGCCTTGTCGGTAGGTTTACCCGTTATCAGCAGTGCAGTGGGAGGAATTCAAGAGGAGCTGAATCCGTCTAACGGCATTTTAGTAGACTCGGAAAATGTTGCACAATTGGCAGCCGCTATGGAACATATGCTCGTGAATTATAAAAATTATCAGCGCAAAGAAATTGCTGAACAAGCAAAACAATATAGCTATCCAAATTTTGCGGATAAATTAATGTCCATTTATAACGACATTAATTTGTTTAATTAATCAACTGATAGTTTATGAATTAAGTAGTTTTATTTTCTTTTTTATTTCGAATGAATTTGCCAATATACCGTTCGATAGTGATTAGAATGGCATTTTTGAAAATAACGCGCTGAGCCAAATAATAACAAAGCGTACAAAGTACAATTGCAAAGGCGAAGATTAAATAAGGATGCTGGGTAAATTGACGAATTCCCCAAATTATTGGAATGAAAATCGCTGAACAAGCTAAGGTTTGAAATAATAGTTTCAAGGGTAAATCAAAGGGAATTACGCGATGTGCAAACCATGCCGCAAAAAGCGCAATTAAAGTTTCGGTTATTAAATTTGCCCATGCCGATCCGGCAGCTCCCCAAAAAGGTATGAGTAATAAATTTAGCGCGATGCTTACCACACAACCGGATGCAACCACAACCAAAAATTTCTTTTCTTGCTTAAATGGAACTAATGTTTGAAAGCAAAATAAATTACTGCATGCAATTACTAATGGCAATGCAGCCATGATTTGTAGCAAGGGATAGGCTGCAATAAATTCTTTACCTGCAATTGCCTCCATAATTTCGGGAGCAATAAAAATTATTCCGGTACTAATAGGGATACCAATTACAAAAATAAAGGCGAGGTTATTTTGTAAATGCATTTTTACTTCTGCCAATTTCCCTTCGCTTACTAAAAATGAAAGGCGAGGCAAAAGGACTGTTCCCAAAGCTAATAGTCCTACCAAAAATACCTTTACCAGTTTAACTGCGGTTGTGTAATAGCCAACGATAGTATTATTGCCGGTTATTTTTTCTAATAATACCGTATCAAAGTAAATATAAAGCGTGATGGCTGACGCAGTTAAAAAGAAATGCCAAAGCGGTTTTAAATGTCTTTTAATTTGCAAACTGCTTTTTCGCCAATCCGTTTCTTGCCATAATTTTCGGCTATTTAAAAAAGCCATTACAAATAAACCACAGGAGTGTATGGCAAAGTAGCGCGTATAATGTTGTGCATCATGAATAAAAAGGAAAAAGCAAACCACAACAGTTGATCTTACTAACAAATAACGGGTTGCCGAAAATTGAAATGCCTCCATTCCCTGCAAATACCAATCAACCGTAAATACACTAAAAAAAATGTTGAGTAGCGCAAAAGCATACAACCAAAATTCATCATGCCATCTTGGATAAGTTGCCCAACAAAATGCAATCATGGCAAATAACGTAAATGCTGCATGCAATAACAGCATTTCCTTTACTAAAGCTGCTTTTTTGGTAGGCTCGTTACGTACCATAGCTACCTCGCGTATTGCATAAAACGGAATACCAAAGGCTGCAAACACAATAAACATCTGTGCCAAAAAATCAACATAGTTAATCTTGCCTAAATTGGCCGGCCCAAGTATCCGGGTTATATAAGGATAAGTCAACAAGGGTACTAGCACCTGCGATGCGCCGGATAAGAGTTGAAATACGAACTTGTTTTTTAAATCGGCCGACACGCAAAAAGAATGGGTTAATAGCCCTAAATTATAACCTTTTTTGCATTTGCCTGATTTTCATTGTAGGCAGGTTAGCCGAAACTTTGAATTACAGTTTTTAATTGCAATAGGTTGCAGTATTTTTGGGGCATGTCTGCAGAAAAGATTATATCCGATTGGAAGAAAAAATCATTTAAATCACTTTATTGGTTGGAGGGAGAGGAGGATTATTACATTGATCAAGTGATGAATTATGCAGAGCATTCTATTTTGGATGCTGCTGAAGCAGGATTTAATTTAACCGTTTTTTACGGCAGAGATGCCAATTGGAGTGATGTAGTAAATGCATGCATGCGATATCCCATGTTTGCCGAAAAGCAAGTGGTTTTGCTCAAGGAAGCACAACATATGAAGGATATTGAGAAATTGGAAGGGTATATAGAGAAGCCTTTAGCGTCCACCATTTTTGTGGTAGGATATAAAGAAAAAACACTCGATAAGCGAAAAACCTTATATAAAACACTCAAAAAAAACGGAGAAATCTTTACCTCCGAAAAAATTAAAGACTACAAATTGGTTGAATGGGTAAAAGAATATGTGCAAACACAACAATTTACCATGACCGACAAGGCGGTAATTTTATTGGCCGATCATTTGGGTAATAATTTAAATCGTATTGTAAACGAAATCGAAAAAGTAACGGTTAACTTAGGAAAACGCACCAATATTACCGAAGATGATATTGAAAAGTTTGTTGGAGTAAGTAAAGAATTTAACAGTTTTGAACTACAAGATGCTATTGCAAAAAAGGATTTGGCGAAGGCCATTCGGATTATTCAATACTTTGAAGGCAACCCCAAGGCCGGTCCTATTCAACTGGTTTTACCCGCTTTGTATGGTTATTTTAGCAAGCTTTATGCAATTTTTGGCATGCCTTCTATTAATGAAGAGTCGGTTAAAGTGTTATTTTATAACAATGTTTTTGCGGCTAGAGATGCTATAGCAGCTGCTAAACGTTTCCAATATGAAGGCATTGAAAATGCTCTATTATTGATTCATGAATACAATTTACGCGGTGTAGGCATCCATTCTCAAGGGGTTTCGGATGCCTCATTAATGAAAGAAATGGTAGTAAAAATCATTCGATTTTAATATTTACGGTTTCCGAAATAAATTAATGACTCAGGCAGCTATCCCAAGCGATTAAACGTCTTGTATTAAAAAATTGAAAGGCAGATTGTAAAACCGTTTGCGCAGTTTTACCGTACATTTGTGAAACAAGTAACCACCCATTTTTTGAATAGGAAAATCAACACAATTTATTGTAATAAAAGGCGTTGTAAGGGTTGAATTATCCTAATTCAAAACAAATTCAATAAGGAAAACAAATGAAGCATACCAAACTTCTGGCTTTTGTAGCAGTTGCATTTTTAATTCCATCGCTTTCTCATGCTCAATTTCGTAAATATTCAAATGAATTTTTGAATATCGGCGCGGGTGCAAGAGGACTTGCAATGGGGGGTGCCCAAGTTGCCACAGTTAACGACGGAACTGCAGGATATTGGAATCCGGCCGGACTTGTTGGCGTTCAAGATCATCCCGAAGTAAATGCCATGCATGCATCTTATTTTGCCGGTATCGGAAAATTTGATTACGCCTCGGTTGCTTTTCC
>JBJOQA010000409.1:0-4181 GCA_046050225.1 Bacteroidota bacterium
TTATGCCCGAACAAAATGGTAGTGGTTTTTATGGTTCAATTCATGATAATAATCAACCTGATACAACGGCATTAAAAGGTGTTGTGATGCATGCCCGAATTTTATGGGCATTTGCTGCGGCAGCATCAGTAAAGGATGAACCTCGCTATTTGCAAATGGCCGACAAAGCCTTTGAACTACTGCAACAACAATTTACAGATACCGAATTTGGTGGCGTTTATTGGGCCCTCAATCCTGATGGTACTGTTGCCGACGATAAAAAACAAATTTATGGGCTGGCATTTTGCATATATGGTTATGCCGAATATTATCGCGTAACACACAATAGTTTGGCTTTACTCGAGGCAAAAGCCTTGTTTGTCTGCATTGAAAAATACAGTTATGATGTTGAAAGAGGCGGTTATATAGAAGCCTTTAGTCGTAACTGGATGGATGCGGCTGATTTGCGTTTGAGCGAAAAAGATGCCAACGAAAGAAAAACCATGAACACCCATTTGCATGTAGTGGAAGCCTATGCAAATTTATATACCGTTTGGCCGGATAAACACTTAAAACAGCGTGTTCAATATTTACTGCAATTATTTATTGACCGTTGGATTCATCCAGAAACCGGACACCTACATTTATTTATGGATGATGATTGGCAATTGCGCTCTTCATTAGTTTCTTATGGTCATGATATTGAAGCTGCCTGGCTTTTGTTACAATGCGCCGAACAAATTCAAGATCAACTTTTACAAGATGCCTTTAAAAGTTTGGCTCCTATGATTACCAAAGCCGCGTTGCGAGGTTGGGATCCAATTAAAGGAGGCTTATGGTATGAATATGATCCTAAAGTACAATTGTTGATTAAAGAAAAACATTCTTGGCCGCAAGCGGAAGCATTGATTGGATTGATGAATGCCTTTGTTATAACCGATAATCCGGTTTATTTGAAAAAGCTATTCATGACGCAACAATTTATAGAACATGCTATTCAAGATAAAGAAAATGGAGAATGGCATTGGGGGGTATATGAAGACGGAACGCTGATGCAAAAAGAAAAGGCAGGCTTTTGGAAATGTCCTTATCATAATGCACGCGCTTTTATTGAACTTAGTCGAAGAATTGATGCATTGCTTTCAGATTAGTTTCGTGTATATTAAAACGTTATAATTTCTTTAAATGAAAAAAATAGTATTTCTTCCGCTGCTCCTTATTTTATTTGCGATGAAACCGGCTCAAAAAAAGAGAATCATTTTCTTTGGCGATTCTATAACGCAAATGGGAATTAATCCCGGTGGCTATATCGATCGCATTCATGCCTATCTGAAGGAGCAAAACAAAATTGATCAATATGATTTGATTGGCGCCGGTATTGGTGGCAATAAAGTGTATGATTTGTATCTCCGTTTAGAAACTGATGTTTTAGAGAAGAAGCCCGATATAGTGGTAATCTATGTCGGTATCAACGACGTCTGGCATAAAACCTCCGGTATCGGAACAGATATTGAAAAGTATGAACAATTTTATGTGGCATTGATTAAAAAAATGCAAAAGCAGGATATTCAAGTAGTAGTTTGCACCCCAACGGTTATTGGCGAAAAAAAGATGCAACAAAATCCCCAAGATGCTGATTTGCAAGCCTATTCAGCGGTAATTCGGCGCTTGGCAAAAAATATGAATTGCCGGTTGGTTGATTTGCATGATGCTTTTGTTTCCTATATCGAAGTGCATAATACCGATAATGCCGAATCGGGTATTTTAACTACCGATCGTGTACACTTAACGCCCATTGGTAATCAATTGGTAGCCGACCAAATTATTAAAACTATTCAACTTTAATATTACGCATGCGAATTTTTAATTGGGGTTTGTTGTTATTGGCTTGCGTATGCATGGTCAATTGTAAAAAATCGAGTACCGGTGGAGGTACCGTAGCAGCACCGGCTGATTCAATCCCTACAGATCCTGCTACAGCAGCTTCTATTGGCTTTTTTATGGACAATTGGCAGCCACGCAATTTTAGTGCGGGTGAAACTGTAACAGTTGATCCTATAACCGGTGCCGCCAATACAACTGTTACTGTAAATACCGGAGCAATCCTTACAAAAATTGCCTTCAATTATTTTGGCAACAATAGCAATTTATGGTGCGGCCAGCTTAATCAACAGGCTGTATTAATGAATCATTTAACCAATTTCAATCCCCGCATATTGCGCGGTCCGGCAGGTAGTGTAAGTGATATTTTCTTCTTTAATCGCCCCGACGGAACAGCTCCGGCAGATGCACCGGATTCCTTGCGTAATGCCGCCGGTCAATTAAATCCCGCAGGTTACTGGTATGGAAAGAATACGGCTAATTGGACTTTTAGTATCGACGGGTATTATAACATGTTACAACAAACGAGTAGCATTGGTTTATTGACCGTTAATTATGGGTATGCGCGTTATGGATTGAGTGCCAACCCGGTTGCGGCTGCTGCACATTTAGCTGCCGATTGGGTTCGTTACGATCAAGGACGTACCAAATATTGGGAAGTGGGCAATGAGTCGTTTGGCGAATGGGAAGCCGGTTATCGGATTAATACGGCAACTAATCGCGATGGGCAACCCGAAATAATTACGGGGGCTTTGTATGGTACACACTTTAAAGTGTTTGCCGATAGTATGCGTGCAGCCGCTCGTGAAACGGGTGCAACTATTAAAATTGGCGCTGTGTTGTACGATAGCCCACCGGCAAATTTTAATACCGCTACTATTCAAAACTGGAATAGCGGGGTTATAACCAATGCCGGTGCAAGTCCCGATTACTATGTTGTACACAATTATTTTACCCCTTATCAACAAAACTCCAATGTGGCAACGGTATTAGGCTCTGCAACCTCAGTGCCTACTGATGTTAAAAACTATATTGACGCAGGGTTATTGGCGGCAGGTTTGCCCATGAAACCTATTGCCATGACCGAATGGAATTTATTTGCCTCAGGTTCTAAACAAAATGTATCGGCCATTGCCGGTGTGCATAGCGTGGTAACCATCGGTGAGTTTTTGAAACAAAAATTTGGTGCCAGCTTGCGCTGGGATTTAGCCAATAGATGGGAGAATGGCGATGATCACGGCTTGTTTAATTACGGCGATGAGCCCGGAGTGGCAACATGGAACCCGCGCCCGGCATTTTATTATATGTATTTTTTGCAGAAGATGTTAGGTGATCGATTACTACCGTCAACAGTGTCTGGAAATACGGAGATTTATAGTATCGCATCCTCATTTACATCCGGACAAAAAGGGGTGGTTTTGGCAAATAGAAGCCTATCCGGTGCAACCGTAGAAGTGAAGTTCAATTACTTTACACCGGGTGCTAAATTTTATTATTACCTGCTTACGCCCGGAACAGATGATGCTAATTTTTCGCGCATGGTGAGCGTAAATGGCTTTGGACCGGCAAATAATGTTTCAGGCGGACCATATGATAGTTATAGCGCCATTAAAGTGCAGGCAACTTCTACCGCAAATGGAGTTAAAGTAGTGGTGCCGGCACGTGGCGTAGTTTATTTAGTAGTGGATAAAAGAAATTAATATGCAAAATTATCGGTGCCTTTTAGCAACAATTTTGCTGGTGTTTATTACCTGCATTGCGATGGCGCAACATGCATCAATTGCAAAAAGTAAATTCTATCCTGCAACGGATTCACGCATTCAGTATGTTGGACGATTTGATTGGTCGAATGCACAATTACCAAGGTTTTGGAGCCCCGGTGCCTTTATTCGTATTCGCTTTAAAGGAACGAAATGTGTGGTGAAATTACAAGATCAAGAGCTATGGGGTAAAAACCATAATTATTTAGGTGTGTTGCTGGATAATAAAATTGTTTCCCGTTTGCAAACAGCCGGAAAGAATAATGAAATAGTATTAGCAGATAGTTTGAAGAATACGGTTCACACCTTATTGCTTTGTAAAAACACCGAATCTAATATTGGTTATTTGGCCTTAGAAGGTTTCGTGTGTGATAGCCTGCTAGTTCCTGATCCATTGCCAACAAGAAAAATCGAATTAATTGGTAATTCTATTACTTGTACGGCCGGTAGCGATCAGTCGCTGGTGCCATGTGGTAAAGGCGAATGGCACGATCAACATAATGCTTTGATGGGTTATGGCCCCCTAACGGCAAGGGCGTTGAATGCGCAATGGGTATTGTC
>JBJOQA010000410.1:0-5337 GCA_046050225.1 Bacteroidota bacterium
TATATCCTGTGCAAAAGACTGGTATCTGTTTGCAGTTTTAGATTTTGGAGGTCAGTGCAGGAAAGCTACTTGGAAATGGCCGAAATTGCGGAAACTAACTTCAAGTGCGATTGTTGAAAGAACTAATTATTTAATCTAATTCGTTTCACATGCTGAAGAAACATTCTATTGTAATTGCGTTACTGTTAGCTTTTATGCTGCTTGCGATTGCCGTAGATAAATATCCCGGCGGTTCTCCGGTAAACAAATACAGTGTGGGTTTCGATTTTCAAAATAATTATTTGTGCAATTTATTTGATGTGCATGCTGAAAACGGCGCCGTAAATGCTGCCCGAAATTTTGCAATTCTAGGTATGTTTTTTTTGTGTTCAGGATTTGCTTTATTCTTTTTGAATATGTCAAAAAAGATTCCTGTAAAAAATGCTTCGGCAATCATTAAATATGCCGGTATTGTTTCCATGCTTTTAGGCTTTTTGATTGTTACCCCTTTTCATGATGCTTTCCTCTCTTTCGCAGGTCTCCTCGCATTTATTAGTATAATAAGTATTGTAATTTATGTGATGAAAACAAAGTTGGTTCTATTTAAAATTTTGTCCATCCTTTGTTTAATGGTATTTTTTATTTGTAATGCTGTTTACTATTCTCGTGTTTTAATAAATTGGCTGCCTATCTTACAAAAAACCGGATTGATTTTATCAATTATTTGGATGTTGGGTTTAAACTATTTTACAAATGAAAGAGACTTTAGTAATGAGGATACATTGCTGCCGACTATTAATCACTAGTTGATCAAAAATTGAATCAAGATGAACAGCATGAAAAATAATTGGATCAAATGGTGGATATGCTTGTTAGGTGGCCTGACTACGCAATGGATAAACAAACTTTATTATCCGGTTAAAAATATTTTGCCATTAGAGTTCGCGAGAAATGAAAACGACATGTTGAATCAAGTAATGGCTATTGCTAGTTCAGCTAATCAAAGTTTTGATGTTTTATGGTACAATACGTTGGTGGATTGTTTCTTTTTAGTGATCTATACATTGTTGTTTTACTATTCTGTAAAAATTTTACTTGCCGGGTTTCAACAAGCTTTTAAACAATGGATGGTCTTTTTAATTGTTGCTACGGGATTTTGGGATATCATAGAGAATTATTTTTTGCTTACAACTGCTATACGGCAACAGATAAATTTTTCGATGATTTATTTTTGGTCGGTTCGAATAAAATGGATGTTTGCTGTTTTGCCGGGTATAATCGTGCCTGCTGCTATTCTATTCGGAATTTTTCAGTTGTTGAAAAAAGTGAATCGTAAATCAAATTCTTAAAAATTAATAATAATGAAGTTTAGATCAAAAATTGGTTTAGAATTGGTTATCCCAATAACTATAATTTTAGGCGGGATTGGTTGGAGCATGGCGAAAGATGGTTTATGGATTGGCTTTGTGATTGTATTGCTAATTTTTGCACTGTTCATGTATGTGTTTGCTACAACCTATTATGTTATACAAAACAATTTGTTGCTAGTGCGTTGCAGTTTTTTGTATTATCGCGTAATTGATATACATGCGATTACTAAAATAGCCGAAACCAATATCCCCTTTAGTGCGCCTGCAGCCTCATTGGATAGACTTGAAGTTGTTTTTGCACCATCCCAATCGGTAGTAATTTCTCCTAAAGACAAGAAGGTTTTTATGGCAAAAATATTGGAAATAAATCCGGAGGTTATTATTTCGTTAAAGCAATAATTAGTTTTTTATTAATTGCTCAAAGGACTTGTTTTTTTTGTTAGGCATTTAGCGATTGAATATCTTTTTAAATTTAAAAGTAATTGTATGAATTTGTCGTACGAACAAAAAGGAACCATTTGGCTTACCAATCAAGATACATTAAGAAAATTAGTAGGTATTTTAGGGATGTTATTACCGGTATTATTGTACGTTTTTTTGTGGCTGGATAATGGCCATCACCAACCGCTTCCTTCTATCAGTCATTATTATTATACACGTGTTAGTAGCATTTTTATCATTGTATTAAGTTTATTGGCCGTTTTTTTATTGATTTATAAGGGGGAAGAAAAAATGGATTTTTATATTTCGGGCATTGCCGGATTAAGTGCTTTAGTGGTGGTGCTGTTTCCTACCGATAATCTGGCAAATGAGTGTAGTAGTGTAAAAATGCCCTATGCGGTTACGATATTAAAGAAATCAGATTTTAGAATGGTATTACATTTTGTGGCCGCTGCTATATTCTTGTTATGCTTGGCTTGTATGTCATTATTCATTTTTACCAAGTCTAATTTCAATATAGCTTCACGTACACCCGAAAAAAAACTTCGAAATCGTATTTATCGGGTATGCGGTGTTTTGATTATTTTGGCAATTATCGTAATTGTAGCAGGGGCAACAAAACTAATTCCTAATCATATTTTCTTCGGCTACAATTTAATATTTTGGATGGAAGTTTTAGCTGTGGAGAGTTTTGGTTTGGCTTGGATGATAAAAGGGAAATCCTTCTTTGTAGATAAAGTACCTGCAAGTGATTGAGCAGGCTTACTAATCCTTAATCAGCAATTTAATGCCGGTCAAATAAAATACAATTAAATTCGATTCCCTACATTTGTGCGCGGGGAATATCGGCTGCGTACTTTTAAAGTTTAATCTTACAATATTTACAATTTTATCTATCATGCTGTTAAATACGTTGAAGTATATCTATCATCATCCCTTAAATAAAGGTGAACAATTTGGGGCGATACTTCGATTTTTAAAATGGCAGCTGCAAACCAAGTTGAATCCTTATCCGGTAGTTTATCCTTTTACGGCCCACACGCATTTGATTATGCAAAAAGGGCTAACCGGTGCAACCGGAAATCTATATTGTGGTTTAATGGAGTTTGAGGATATGGCCTTTGTTTTACACTTTTTACGAAAGGAAGATCATTTTGTTGATGTTGGGGCTAACGTTGGCGTTTACACGATTTTGGCAGCGGGTGAGGTAGGAGCGCATACTACTTGCGTTGAACCGGTTCCTAGTACTTTTAATATTTTGCAAAAAAATATTGCACTAAACCTCCTTCAAGAAAAAGTAAATGCATTAAATATCGGCTTAGGAAGTACGAATTCAATCATTAAGTTTACGCAATCATTTGATACGGTTAATCATGTTGCTACGGCTACGGAAACAAATACAATCGATGTGCCTGTTGCATGTTTAGACGATGTATTGCAGAATGTCCCTGCATTAATTAAAATTGATGTAGAAGGATTTGAAACCGAAGTGCTAAATGGGGCAGCTTCAACATTGGCAAATCCTCAATTGAAAGGAATCATTATCGAATTAAATGAATCTGGATTGCGATATGGCTATGATGAATCTTTAATCCATCAAAAATTGTTGAATCATGGATTTCGACCTTATCAATATCAACCATTTGAGCGAAAGCTGAATGAGTTAAGTACATTCGGCAGTCATAATACCATTTATTTGCGTGACCTTGAATTTGTACAAAATCGCATTGCCACGGCAGTTGCGGTAAAAATTAGAAAGCAACAGTTTTGATATAATTTAAAATGGAATAGATTTTCATATTGACCTGCAAACTATTGCAGGTCTTTTTTTTGAGTAATCAATTCTAAATACTTTTTGTTGATTCAACTATTGTTGAGAGAGCCATTTTTAATTTTTAAATTAAATGTTAAGGAAACGAGGGATTTATTGCATTCAGCCGTCAAATGAGAAAATTAACCAACATATAATGATGAATTTAAAAATGAATCTCATGAAAAAACTACTGTTTTGGATTTTTATCTCCCTTAGTATTAACAGTAGTTGTAAAAAAAATACAGTTGAGGTGGTTGCAACAGAGCCGGTTCCTGCTGTTTATCAAAAAATTTATGGGGCATCAAGTGTAACAAGTGATGGCACCTGGATTTATATAAAAACCAAAGATCTGCCTGATCATAAAAGTGCCTATTATCCTACTACTAATGCTTTGTACGAAGCCTACACCGGTTTAACATTTGGGGGATATACCTTTAATAAGAATCCTAATTCAATTATTGAGCAATCTGGAACCTTCAAGATCCCCTTAAACCCTGCAGTGAATACTGCACACCCAGCTACACCCTTAGGTCCTATTGGCGTTGCCATTAATGGAGTAGCCTTGTTTAATCAGTATGCAGGACCTAGTATGCCGCTCACATCTGAAATAACCTCCTTCGATAAATACTATGGGCACCCACAGCAATCTGGCATGTACCATTATCATGTGGAGCCCTTATTTCTAACTACCATTAAATCTACAAAATCAGGGTTAATGGGATTTTTACTTGACGGGTTTCCTGTTTACGGTCCGCAAGAAGAGAATGGTTCCACCGTTACCAGTAGTTTATTAGACGATTATCACGGACATACACACGCAACGGTTGATTATCCCAATGGAATTTATCATTACCATTTTACAGCTGATGCACCCTATTTAAATGGTAATGGCTTTTATGGTACACCCGGAACTGTTACACAGTAAATGAAATGGCTTTCTTTTTTTATTGTAACTCTTTTGTTGGCTTCATGCAATGCGCAGAAGCCTGATGAACCGTTTGTTGCTGCATCTTCAAGCGCTGTTTCCCTGATAAATGATGTGGTTATTTATCAGGGAAACAGATTCACCGGATATCTATTTCAACTCGCTCCAAATCAAAAAGACACCCTTTCGATTGCAAGATATAAAGATGGGTTATTGGATGGTGTATCAAAAAAATGGTTTAAGAATAAGCAACTAATGGAGCAGCGCGAATTTAAATTAGGGCAGAAAAATGGACTGCAAATTGCATTTTGGGAAAACGGAAATAAACGATTTGAATTTATTGCAAAAGCGGATGCCTATGAAGGCGAACTGAAAGAATGGACTGTAGATGGTAGTTTGTTTCACCTGGCCAATTTTGTAAATGGCCAAGAAGAGGGTGTTCAAAAACTGTGGTATGAAAATGGGAAAATTAGAGCAAATTATGTTGTTATAAAGGGTAGAAGATATGGCTTATTGGGAACTAAAAATTGTAAAAATGTATCGGATAGTATTTTTATTGTTAAGTAGTTGGCTGCTTTTCAGTTGTAACGAAAATAAAGTAAACCTGATTAAATTGCCGTATTACAATCAACCCGACTTTACACCGTTGTTTATTAATAGTAGGGTTGAGGTAGAGCAAAAAATACCACATACTATTCAGGATTTTTCCTTTCTGAATCAAGACAGTGTTTTGATTTCACAAAAGCTAGTAGAAAATAAAATCCACGTTGCTAATTTTATTTTTACTTCCTGCGGAAGCATTTGCCCTA
>JBJOQA010000411.1:0-4367 GCA_046050225.1 Bacteroidota bacterium
GAATGTTTTTTAAATCTCCTACAACTTCCTCCCTATTTCCATGCGTTTCACTAAACTTAAATTTTGCAAACTGATGTTGAGTAACCTTTTTTGAAGCCACTTCAAATACAAGGCAGTTACCCTTTGCTAAGGGCTGAACCTTTTGTAAAGTGGTTATTGGTTCAGGAAGATGCCCGTAAGCAAGAAAATAAACTTTCCAATGTTGGTGAGGTGTTTGCAAATAGGGAATTAATTTTAGAGCTTTCACTTCTGATGCAAAAGCAATTCCTTCATCTGTAACTGCATAATAAAGAGGCTTTATGCCGGCCGGATCGCGTGTGAGCACTAATTTTTGCTCAACTTTATCATAAATGGCAAAAGCATACATTCCATTAAATCGCTCAAAAGCTTGGGTGCCCCAATGGGCATAAGCTGCCAAAATAACTTCAGTATCACTGTTTGTTTCAAAAGAATAACCTAAGCCCTTTAATTCGCTTTGAACTTGTTGATAATTGTAGATTTCTCCATTAAAGGAAATCACAAATCGCTGATTGGCATAATACATGGGTTGATTGGCCGCTTGCGATAAATCAATAATGGCCAATCTTCTGTGCCCCAAACAAATGCCGGCATTCTCATCAACAAAAATCCCCGATGCATCCGGTCCACCGGAAGCCAAGGCATCGCACATGCCTGAAACATAATTTTGTGTTATGTTTATTGGTTGATGAAAATTAATTATACCTGCTATTCTGCACATGGTAATGGATAAGATAGAGTTTATAAGTTTTGGTAACGAACGACTATTTACATAAATGTTTCTAAGTTGCCTTTTTCAAATTTGGCATCCATTTGAATTCCCATACATTCTAGGCGTACTTTAGCTCGGTTACCATATAATTCAATCAGTACACCTTTGTAATCCATAAATAAACCATTCTTAACTCTAACTCTGCTTTTTATTTCTAATTTCTCATTGGGAACTACCTGAATATCGGTAAAACTGTTTAGAAATTTCTTAATAACGATAATTTCTTCTTCTTTAATAATAGCAGGTTTACCTAGCCAAAGTACCAAATTTAAGATTCCATTAATTTTTGTTAAACTCCATTTTTCAGCATCACTAATATGTACAAAAACATAGGATTTAAATAAGGGCTCAAGTACAATTTTCTTTCTATCACTCCACTGCTTCAATGTTTTTACTAAAGGGCAGTAATTCTCAATACCCATTTCTTCCAAAGTAGCAGCAACTTTCTTTTCCCATCTGGGTTTGGTATAAACTGCATACCAGTTCATATCATTTGATAATTGGGTAAAGCTTCGCTTGTCCTCAGTCACAGTTGCAATTGAAGTTTAGGTTTATTTTATTGATTTAACATATTGATATATTCCTGTTTAATTACCCATTTAAAGTAATGATTGCTATACAATTTTACGGTAGAACTCAATTTGAATCTTCGTTTATTTTATCTACAATCATTGTTAATTAAACTAATAAGGGCAATCTTTAAAACAGTATCAAACTTTCATCTATTCATCGCCACGAAGATTACGCTTAAATCTTCTCCAAAAACGTTTTAATTTTTCAAGTCGATTATGTGTATCATCTATGGCATAACCATATCCATATCCGTAGCCATATCCATAACCATAGCCATAACCGTAGCCATAACCATAGCCGGTGCTTCTGGCGCCAAAAGAAATACCTCTCTTCTTAATTCCATTAAACACTAAACACAAATTGCTGAATTTTTTTGATGTATTTAATTCATTCAGCATGCGCAAAAATGCTTTCGGCGTTTTATCGTGTCTAATTACATATAGCGTAACATCTACAAATTCATTCATCAATTGCGCATCGGTAACAGGTCCAATTGGAGCCGTATCAATAATTACATAATCAAATTCAGATTTGATGCGTTGGATTAATTCAGCAAAAACCGGTTTACCTATTAACTCAGTTGGGTTAGGCGGAATAGCTCCTGCAGAAAAAATATACAAATTAGGAATATTCGTTTCTTTTACGATCTCTTCATAACTCACTTTTCCTACCACATAATTGGAAATACCCGGATCACGTTGAATATTCATCAACTTACTTAATTTGGGCTTACGCAAATCCATTTCCAACAAAGCAACTTTTTTGCCTGTTAAACAAAAACTGATCGCCAAATTGATGGCAATAAAACTCTTGCCCTCACCTGAAATACTAGAGGTAACCAACATTGTTTTTTGCTCGGTATTTAACCCCATATAACTGAGGTTCGTTCTCAGCGATCTAAACTGTTCGGCAATTACGGTACGTTTACCTTCGCCAATTACCACAGAGCTTTGGGTACTCGCTTGAACAATTTCTCCTACAAAAGGAACATGGGTAATTTCTTCAATATCCTTTCTGAAAAGTACTTTACTTCTAAACTGTTCTTTTAATAACACCAAGAAAATGGCCGTAAGTAAGCCAATAATAAAACCACCGATATAATAATTGCTAACGATAGGGCGAACCGGACCTACCGGACTCGGTTTTTCAATTACACGCAAATCGGAGGAGGTGGAAGCCGAAGAAAGCATCGTTTCTTCTCTTTTTTGCAATAGGAAGGAGTAAATATTGTTTTTCACCTCCTGTTGCCTGCTAATTTCTAATAAACCGCGTTCTTTTTGGGGCATTTCTTTTAATAACCCATTATTCATTTCAATTTTACTCTCCACATCACGCTTAGCGGTTAATAAACTATTCTTGATATTAGCTATATTTTCAAGAATATCTCCATTTAAACGACTTATTTTTTGTTGCAAAACTAATACTGCTTCACTGCTCTCTCCTGTAATGCTTCTAGCTTTTGCCAAATCATATTCGGCTGCCTGCAAATTACTGAGTAAGCCCGGTAAAACCGGATCTTCAATCATCAATAAGGAGGGTACAACACCATTCTTTTTGTTTTTTGCCTGAACGTATTTTCTTACTTCATCTAAAACTTCTAATTGTAAACTAATTTCTTCATTCTTTAAGTCAAAACTCTTTACTTTATCTAGATAGAATTTTCCTCTTTCATCAATTGCGAACAAAGATTCTTTGCTTTTATATTGCTCCACACCTCTTTCAACACTGTCGAGTTGAGCACTCACAATATTTAATCGACTATCAATAAATTTTAGTGTTTTTGCTGCAATTTGGTTTTTATCATCAATTCCTTCAGCATTATAAACTTGAAAGAGTTTTGTTAAGATGGCTTTCGCTTTAAATGGCTCCGGACTCTCAAGTTTTACATTTAAAACAGTAGATACATTTGAATGAGGCGTTACGGTTAAATCTCGAATAATTTCATTAGAAATGATGTCGATAGGCTTAATCGTAACATAATAATTTTTTCCAACAACCCCTTTATTATATTGATGGTTAATAACAACTTGATAGTTTACATTATCTAATTCTACATAAGAATCGAATGGCACATCCTTACCGTCAATTTTTACTAATTTCTTTTGCCAATCAACAACAAATGGATATTTCTTATTCATGAAAATACTGTCCTTGTCCATTGTAACTAATTTCAATGGGCTATTGGAACCGTATAATTCTTCTCTTTTAACCTTTCCCTGATTATAAACGGTGGCATATAAATCGAGCGACTTCACCACTTCCTTCATGATACCGGTAGACTTTAAAACCAATATTTCATTATCTACAATCTTTTTTTCACTGAAAATATTCAATGCGTCTAGTACTTTAGAATCACCACCACCTTTATTGGGATCCTTCAAAAGTACTTTTGCATTGGCGACATAGATAGAAACTTGTGATCGCACAAAAACATAAGATACACTAACGGCGATAGGAATGGTAAGGGCAAAAAGCGGCCAGAACGGAAGATATTTTTGTAATAGCTGGATAAATATATTCGTTTCCTGCTTTTCCTTAAATAGTTGCTGCTCAATCATAATAAATGATTAACGACTTATCTAAAAAACGTTTGATAAATCACTAACAATGCTGTGATAACCTGAAAGGATATTTGAGATGCCTGTTGCAATTTGCCACGCTTTTGTTCAGAAATCAATTTCTTCTCATTAGTAGGCACAACAACGATATCATTCGGTTGTAAATAATAAAATTCAGAATTTAATATAGAATAGTCTTGTAAGTTTAAAGTTTTCATTACGCGCGCACTATCAATATCTCTAATTAATAATAATTTTTCGAGATTTGAATTTTCCATAGTTTTACCCGTTTGAGCCAAAGCATCCAATAAAGTCATGCCTTCATCCTCCAAGCCAATTCTCGCAGGTGTTTGTACTTCCCCCATTACTGTTACGTAATGATTGGCAAATCGAACTGTTACAACGGGATCACGTAAATAGGGTATTAATTTTCTTTCGAGTGTATC
>JBJOQA010000412.1:0-6329 GCA_046050225.1 Bacteroidota bacterium
ATGGTAATACTTGTATCGGTAGGGCGGCCTAAAATTTCAGAGAAGGTTTGTGCTGTTGCGCCGGAATGCACAGCAAATAAAAAAAATAGTAGGTAGAGGATAATTGGTTTTCTCATTATTGATTTATCGTTAATGCGCCTGAAATAATAAGGTTTTTATTCGCCATCACAATTAAATTGCTTTGTGTTCCGGTAATGGTTTGATTTACATCCAATCTACAAAAACCCCCTTCTCTAGGATTTATATAAATACTATATCCCTGTGGTAGGTTTAAAGGTGGGATTGCTTTGTTGACCCAGTTGTCGGCAAGTGACCAATTGCCGGTGCCAATAAAAGTGTAGGTGTTTTTTGCACGTACATTATAACTGAATGCAATTTCTCTGTTGTGATGCAAACCGGAGAGCGTATCGGCAGGGAGGTAAGCACGAACAAAATCAATGGTGGCATAAGCAGGCGAAACCGTTACTTTAAGGTGGCCGGTACCTTTGATGGTGTCGGATAGGTAAGCGCTTGCATTGGCGAGCATTCCTATTTCATAAGTTGAATCTGCAGCCATCGGCACTTCTTGATAGGTAATACTGTCTAGCACTTCATGCGCAAATAAATGATCATGTCCCTGAAAAAATACAGATACCTGATTGTCGCGAAACAATTGATGAATAGGTTTTGTCCAGCCTTGTGCCGCAGGCCGATTGGTTGGAAATGTATAGCCATCGCCAACAAGGCCATTTACGCGTTGGTAACCGCCCCATTCATTTTGGATCGCATTGGTGATACCCCCTCGGCCTTCACCTCTTACATGATGCGCAAAAACAAATTTGTATTTGGCATTGCTGTTCTCTAATGTTTGTTTCATCCACAAATACTGCGGTAAGCCCAACGACCACTGCCATCCGGTTGGCTTGGCCGAAGTGTCATTCATTTCGCGATAGGCATCCAACACCACAAACAACGCATCGCCCCAAGTCCAGGCATAATAATTTTCGGGGGTTCCAACACCGTTGGGTTCTATAGAATCATTGCCACTATAAAAACCATTGGGATAAGGATTGGGGAAATATTTTTTGCGTGCGATGGTTGCAGGTACGCCCATATTGCTTGCGGGTGGTGGTTGAATGATATAACATTCTTTTTCCCCTTCATGATTACCCAAACAAACATAAAAGGGAATTGAATGACAGATGGCTCCCAAAAATGGGCGATAGTTTTTATGTAATGTATCTAATTGACCTGCAGTTATGGTTGTGGGATAGTGGTCATCGCCAAAAATATCTCCGAGCGAAAGCATGAAATCAGGCTTGTCTAGGGCTTGATTATTAAGGGTGATTCTATACATGCTCTCAACCCCCTTTTTGTCGTATAAATGCTCATCCGCTTCAAGTGTAAAACAATAGGTACTGCCCGGATTTCTTTTCGTAATAAATGAATATTCAGGTGTGCTAATGTAATTGAGTGTGCCGGTTCTCCGATAATTCAGTCGATAAAAATATCTGGTATTGGCCGTTAAACCATTCAGGTCAATTTCATCGGGTATATTCGCTACGTGGGTAAAGGTTTGCGTGGTGCGGGTATATAGAGCCGTTGATTGGCCAAATTCAATATAGTATTGACAACCAAAATCAAAAACAATGCTTGCTGTTATTGAAGTGTCGGTTGGTCTGCCTAAAATGATGGATTGTGTTTGTGCCTGAATTGTTATAGACCATCCAATCAGCAAGAAGATAATAAAAGCCCTTTTATAATGCTGCATAAATATTGGCAAAAGCAGTTGGTTGGTTAAAGCTTAAAATTGAATAGTTTTAGACAGGAGCCAAAGACCTGATTTAAAGACAATAGTTTAATTAGGCAGCTAGTTTTTTTTGAAAATAAAAAAGCCTAATATGTATTAGCTTAAAAATGTGTTGCGAATACCTATTAGGCTTTTAATTATTTATCAAGATTATCTAAACATGAAATCTGTATTAGGTATCGTTGGCATTCCAATCGGAGAGGAGTATAAAAATCCTCCCGGGGGATCTACATAGCCTAAATTAGCACCTAATTGTTTGATTTGAAGTTTTTGTGCGGCAGTTAAAGAGTGGTAAACTGCTGCAAATTTTGTTGCATATTGATAAATAATTGTTCCATCATACGAACCGTAATTAAATGATAGCGAACTTACCGTACTAGCACTTGCAGTTGAGCCGGCTAAAAATTTTCTTAGTTCAATTGAAATGGCACTGCGCTGTTGCACTAAACCTATTAAAGCTGCGTTTTGCGTGGTAACAATTCCATTGATTAAATTATACTGTGTACTATCTAAAATGCCATAAAATTGTTCACCGGCGGTTGCAGTAAGTTGCTCATTAATGGTGTAATTGGGATTGCCCATTGCTGGCCAATCTTTAAGGTAGAAAGATCCAAAGTAAGTGCCTTGTCTTTCAGGACAAAAGTAAACGTCTGCAGTGGTGCTACCCGCATACCAAGCATACATTTCACTTGCATAAGTCATTACAGCCACATTTACATCATGTGATAAATGTAGTGCGCCTAATTTATCTGCCACCGAAGTGCTCCAATGACCAATGCCATTCAATAATTTGAGTGCCTTTAATTGGTTGGCCTGATCGGTAGATAAAGAACTGATTGTTTCTCCGAATAATTGCGCCCTATTATAGCTAATTTGACCGTCTATTTGATAAAGTTCACCTGAATATTGTTTCACTGCATCCTCATTTAATGTGGTAGTTCCGGCCGGTAAGTCATTGTCTAATAATCTTCTGAACGCTTTACAAAGCGGGTATCTTTTGTAGGCATATTCATTGATCAATGCCACTTGAGAATTGGCAGCAGCGACCCATTTTTGGATTTGCTGATCATTCAAAATACCCAATACATTTTTTGCAATGATGGTTACAAAATCTGTATTATGTCCCATTTCGGTTGGGTCATTATCTCTTAGATATTGAAAACCACTGTAGTCTGCAACTTTGCCAGGGGGTAAAAAAGTTTGAGCACCTAAATTACCTACCATAAATCCCAGTGCATCAAATGCGATAGTGTTTTTTTGAGCACCACTTGATAGTGTTTGGTCTAAATTGTATTTTGCTGGTATCTCAGCTGTAACGGTATCATTTGGTGGTACTATTGATGTAGTATCTTTTCTGCAAGAACTACTAAAGAGTACAATGATGATTGAAAACGGAAAAAGATAATAGTGTTTTACAATGGTCTTGATTTGTAGCCAATGTGATGTTTCATGGATGTTCATGTTGAATTAATTTATAAGGTTTATCTAAGATTTCAATGCGAGTGAAATACTAAAAAAACTTAAACTAATTCGGTTGGTTATGTCGCGAGTGTTAAAATAGAGACGATGAGGTGTAAGAATAGTTTAAAAAGGTTTAACTTTTTTTTGTGATGAAATAAAAAAAAGCGGTAACCAATTATTGATTGCCGCTTTCCTAAAAGTTATAATTAAAACTAAGCCATAGTTAGTTGTTGTTCTTTTATTATCAAATTTTCTAACGCTTTAATCCGCTCTTCCGCCGCATCCAAATGCATATTAAAAATTTCATTCTCGGCCGCATGTCCAATTGGTAAATCGCGATAATATGCAATGCCTTCTAACAAGTTTTTAATAAACACGCTATAAAATTTCTTTTTCTTTGTTACTTGCTCATTGCTGTGATCTATATCAAATTGCTCCTGCAAATAATCAATATTTAAAATCAACTCATTGATGAACATATGCGGCCGTTGGGCATTACTCAAAATATTGGTGCGACCATAAATATGATCTGTCATAGTTTGGAGTGATACCACTTTTGAAAAGTTGACGATATTGGGTCCCGGACAAACCGTTACTGCTTTTAAATTTTTAATAAACACTTCATCACAGGTTAAAGATGCCGCGTTGGAAAGTCCTACACACAAACATTCTTTCCCTAAAATTTCTTTGAGTTGTCGGTTATGTTCTGCTTGTGGAAGATTCAATGTTTCTAGCTCCGCAATTTTCAATTTTTGATATTTGTGTGAAGCCGTACAAATGGGTTCTTTTGTAAATTCAGTATTAAAGGCTAAGTGCTTTTCGGTACACGGACTTCCCGGTTTACCGGCAGCAATACGTGTTTGTTTTTCGATGTCGGAGGTGGTGCCTTTTAAATAATGAAAGCGAACACCTAATGGCGAATTGTTGCTTAATTCAATGTCTTCTTTTTGTGCCGCGCATAATAATTGCAACGTGTTATCGTCTACCGTTGTAGCTTCCGGTACTAACAAAAATGGGGTTCCCCAACCGGTACCGTCTAATTGATAATATTGTTTTAAAAACGCATCTTCTTCATGTGTGCCAATACCGCCTTGCACCGTGAAAATGATTTTGGGAGCTGTGGTTAAGGGTTGTTGATATTTGGCTTCAATGGCAGGTTGATAAATTTCAAATAAAGATTGAATCAGCTCAGCTCTTTTAGTTTTGAATTCTTCTAAAATGGGGCCTAATAAATAACCGTCTGAAACAAAAGCATGGCCGCCACAGTTTAAACCCGATTCAATTCTAAATTCACTTACCCAAATTCCTTTTTTTGCTAAATACTTTCCTTGTATTAAAGCCGATCTAAAATCACTCACTTTTACAACAATCTTTTTAGTAAACTCACCGGCTTCGTTTGGTTGAAATACCGTGCAACTTTCTAGATAATTAAACAAGCGTGGATTTAATCCGGCCGAAAAAATAACGGAAGAATTTTCTAAATCACTGTTTACAAATCCGCGCAGCGCAGCAATTGCATCTGATCCATTTTCAATCAATTCGCCTTCTTGCGTATAGCGATCGCCATCAACCTTGGTCATGATATTTACATCAATACTGCCGGGTATAATTTGAGCACGTAATAAAGCTTCTAGTTTTACTCTTTCTGCGCTGTTGTCGGTACTCATCATTTTGCGATACAATTGTTTGGCAAAATTTTCTTCCGGCAACATTTCAAAATATTTTACAATTTCGGTGCCTTTTTCAAAGGCTGCTTCCTTGATATTTTTTACCTGATTTTGTACAATGGTATTAACCAAGTTGAGATAGTCGGTAATGCGCTTTGCTTTATAGTCTTTTTCTTGCGCACTAATGGGTTGGTATTGCATCGGCGTAGCCGGATAATAGTGCTTACGCATTAACTCAATAAGTCGGTCTTCAATAATAGAAATAACAGAGGAAATACCGTATTGGGCAACTTTAATCGGACTGTCGATGGTGTACGCTAAACCTAATACGGGAATGTGAAATTTGTGATGGTTACTGTATTGCATGTTGTACATTAAGCAACGGAATGAAGGTCATTCCGGTTAGTGAAAAGAATGAAATTAGAAGGGGAGCTGTTTATATGCTGCGAGGACAAAAAGCAGTTAACCTGCCCTAAAGGTACTTAATGATGCAATAGGATGAAAGAGAAAAATGAAATGCTACTCGATTTTAACATTTGAAATGGCATCGATATGTAATTGGATACCATAGTTTATGGTGGTTGAGGATAAAACAATGGTTGAAAAAATGCCTTCAATCAGCATTCTTTCAACCATTGTTATAAAATTAGGTGTTACTATTTTTCTTCTAAAAGAATATTATGTTCTTTTAAATGATTCATGGCAAATTCAAAACAGCTTTGGTGTTTGCCAACTAATTCAGGAGGGAAAACGCCTTTTTCGGTGAACAATTGTTTTGCAATTAAATGAACGGCTGCGGTACATGTGTATCCGGTAGTTCGGCTCATGGAAGATATTTTGGTAATCGGGTCATAACGGTCGAGCATATTAAATTCATGACGAACCGGTTTGCCTTCCTGTTCGCCTTCGATGATGATGCGTAACACGGTTAACTCTTCCTCTTCGGCACCTAGTTTCCAATCATTGAATAATACTTTGGATGTAAACTGAAGCGGTTCAATAGCAGTGCCATTTACATTGATTTTTTCTTCGCTAAAAAAGCCCGCGTCTTTCAAAGCAATAATCAAATCGATATGTCCGGGATAACGCAAGGTTTGTTCTTTGATATGCGGAATATGCGGCATGGTAAATAAAATGCTGCGCAAGCCATCGGTATTAAATGCTTCTAAAGTGCCGAGTCCGTCAAATTGCATGAAGCGTCGATCAGATAAGGCCGGACGATGAAGGATGTGTCCGTTTTCTTTCAAACGGGCAGGGCGCGTATATTCTTCAATAACATCAACAGGAGAAAATGGAGCTTTGTATTCAAAAGGTTTTTTTCTGATTTTGGGTAAGCCTCCTACATAAAATTCAAAATTTTGAATTTGCATCAATTCATTATATCTGCCCAATAACAAATTAGGAATGCCGGG
>JBJOQA010000413.1:0-11272 GCA_046050225.1 Bacteroidota bacterium
ACAGCAATCTTAATTCGGTCGATACCTTTTATGTCTAAATAGGCATCTTTAATGCTATTGGTAATCGCCGTAAATGCTGCACCTGATTGTTGATTGGTTAATACAATGATTCCCAATTTTAATTCGGGCAATATCGTTACCTGGGTAACCATGCCGGCCAATCCGCCTGTGTGCATTGCTTGTTTGTACCCCTTTACATCGCTTAAAAACCAACCTAAACCATAGGATGAAAAATGGGTGTTGTAGGGCGGTGCAGTAAAGGCGGGTATAACCGTTTGGGGTGTCCACATTTCGGCATGTTGTTCTGTACTAAACAAACTGTTTTTTTGATTGACGCCGTATTTTCCTTTGTTTATTTGCAATTTTACCCAAATGCTTAATTCATTAATACTACTTACTAAGCCGCCCGCAGCATTTGCAGTTTCACTCCAATCAATTGCAATGGGTTGTACTTTGCCGTTAACCGGCGCGTGGGGTACTGCTAATTGATTGCGATTAGGTAATCGGTGCAAACTAGCCGCACTTTGGCGCATGCCAATAGGAGCCATAATTCTTTTTTCAATAAAATCTTCCCAACTCATGCCCGAAGCTTTGGCAATCACTTCTCCTGCAACAATGTATAAATTATTGTCATAGTCGAATTTTGTTCTAAAACTCGACACCGGTTTTAGATATCGTAGATTATGAATAATCTCTGCTCTGGTAAAACTATTTGAATCAGGAAACATCATTAAGTCTCCGGCGCCTAATCCTAAACCACTGCGGTGTGTCAATAAATCTCTAATGGTAAATGACTCGGTTACATAGGGATCATACATTTTAAATTCGGGGAGGTATTGATTTACCTTGTCGTCCCAACTTAATTTATGTTCGTCCACTAACATCGCTAAGGCTGCGCAAGTAAATGCTTTGCTATTACTGGCTATACCAAACAAAGTATTGGCATCTACCGGTTTTAATGTTGCTAGAGATTGATAGCCATAGCCTTTTGCAAATACCAACGAATCTTGGTAAACAATTCCAACTGCTATGCCCGGTACATCTAAGGCGGTTCTAACCTTTTCAACTACACTATCAATTTGTTGTGATGTTAGTGGCTGTGACCATGAAATTTGAAAACTGCCAATAAATAAAGCTGTCCACAATGTTTTGCGGATCAAGGATAAACGAAGATGCATAAACAAAAATTTAGTGGTTAAGTTACAGAATATTAGGTTTCTTAGAATGAAAAAGCAACGATAACCCCTAAAACAGGGGTTTAAACGTCCCTTTTTTTAATTTTTAACATTTGACAAAAGCTTCAAATTCGTTGCCTTTAACAAATCTTATATCTTTGCCGGCATGACAAAGGGTAAACAAATATTGCTGCTTATTTTTTTGGTTGTTTTGGTTGACCAAATTTTGAAGATTTATGTAAAAACCAACTTTTATGTTGGCGAAAACCATAATCTGATTGGTAATTGGTCAAAACTCTATTTTGTAGAAAATGAGGGGATGGCTTATGGCTGGAAATTTGGTGGCGAAACCGGTAAATTAATTTTAACGCTTTTTAGATTAGTGGCTGTTGTTTTTGGGGTTTGGTATTTAAAAAGTATCATCGAAAAAAAATACCATCGTGGATTTATTGTTTGTGCAGCTTTAATTTTTGCCGGCGCGTTGGGTAACTTAATTGATAGTTTGTTTTACGGAATGATCTTCGAAGAAAGTGTACCTGGAAGTTTTGCAGTGGCCCAAATTTTTCCGGCAAAAGGCTATGCCGGATTTTTACATGGCAAAGTAGTAGATATGCTTTATTTCCCGATCATAACCAATGCACATTTTCCAAAATGGTTTCCGGTATGGGGAGGAGATGAATTTGAATTCTTTCGCCCGGTGTTTAATCTGGCAGATGCCGCCATCTCTAGCGGCGTATTTGCCATCTTAATTTTTCAAAAGAAATTTTTTGGCCATTCAAACGATAAAGAATCATCACCTACGGTAGAAACCAATGCCGTTGTGAATGATGATGTGCAGGTTCAATAATAAAATATATCATAAAAAAGCGGCGAATTCTACTAAGAATTCGCCGCTTTTTTTATTCGCCTTTTTGTAAATTAATCTAAGGCACTTTCGTAATTTTTCGTTGAATGAAACTGCCATTGCACTCGAAGGAAACGATATACATGCCACTACTCAATCGACTCCATCCGCTATAAGTAACATTATTTAAACCCTTGAACAATTTACGTGTTTCAATGCCTACTAATTTTCCATAGTTATCAAACAGTCTCATTTTTACGTTTGCTTCTTCAGGCATTTGAATATCGGCCACAATGGACGCACTAAATGGATTTAATAAAGCATTTACCTGAAACTGACGATCTTTACTTACTAATATTACCCTGCTATAGCTGAAAGTTCCATTGGTGTTAATGAGTTTCAAACGATAATAGGTATTGCGCGTTATTGGCGCCGGGTCTGTAAAATAATAATCATAAAGGGCTGTTGTGTTTCTGGCAATTACATCTCCAATTTTATTGAATGTACTGCCGTCGTTACTTTTTTCTACTTCATAGCGAACCATATTTACTTCAGTAGAAATCGTCCAATTTAAATTTGCAATATCATCATCTTGTAGTTTAGCCGAAAAAGCAAGTATGCTGGCATCAACTATTTTTGTACAATCAATTAATTGTAACAATGTACTATTTCCATCAGCAAAAGAACAACTACCGCTGTTTAAGTTGGCCTCTGTAGTTGCCACCACAACACGATAACGATGACCGCTATCAGCCGCATTGGCCATAAATGCCGGATAATTCGTTACAAATTGATAAAACCCGTTTACAAAGGTTGGTGTAGCTTGTCCACTAGTTGGAACAGGAGCGGTACTCCAAGTGGCTCCGCCATCTGTACTGCGTTCCCATTTATACCAAGTGTAAGTGTTGTTATATTTATATCTAACCGTGTCACTAAGACTAACCAATGTGCCGTTATTACAACCCACTAAAGGTTGATAATTTGGATGCGAACTTGGCCCACAAGTACTTATACGAATATCATCTAAGGCCCAGTCGTTACCTCCACCGCCTTGTGCATTATTCCGAATACTAAAAACGGCGGTTGTTTGAGTCATTCCGGTTCTGAATAAAAATGATTTTTTTATCCAACCGGTTGTATCAATTTCACCGGTGCTATATTGATCTATTCCATCTACCGAAAAGGTTAAGGTGGGTTTTACACCGGGCTGATTTGTGCCCGTTAAATTATTATCGGCGCCGCAGGTTCTACAAATATTTCGAAGCCAACAAGAAAATTCGTAAGAGGTATTCGGACAAAGATTATTTACCGTTTGGGTGTAAGCTGCGCCTGTAATATAATCGGCATTTACCACCAACATATATCCTCCGGCTGTACCCGGCGCCGGTGGATTTTTACCCCATTTACCCGTTGAGCCGGTATGATCGCCTTCTATCTCCCAGTTGCCATTAAACATTCTAAACTTGCAACTATCTGCGGCAGGAATAACAGATGGCGTATTGCAATTGGGTATTCTTCTCGCATTACGATTCGTACTTCCATAAGGGCTAATGTTGTTTACGATACCATAACTGCCATCATTGATTGCAATATTTCCAATACCTGATACATTGCTTATATAAGTATATCCTGGAACTAAGGTAGAAGGACCGCCTGCACGATTCAATGTATTTCCACTTCCAAATGTACCGCCAAACTCGCCTGCATAATTGGCGCCTAAACCATTTTGGCAAAGTGAATCATCCGAACCAATAATAATTTTATAGGCAATACCGGTGTAAACAGAATCTAAGCCTGCTGCAGCTTTTCTGTATAAAAATTTACCTCCCCAAAGCGTAATCGTGTCGCCGGGATTACCTGTTACTTTAACACGATAAGAAGTTGAGAAAATGTGACCGGTCCACCATTTAGGTTTATCGCCATACGAACCCGAGTTCGTTAAGTTAATCGTTCCGGCTCCGGTTACATTGGTTAAACTATGGTCAGTAGGTGAGGTAGGCGATGCACCTAAATTCATGCGTATTTGATATTGGCCTGCGGCCGGACTGGCAATATATGCTGCACCGTCATCCCCGCTTGCCGGGGTAAAACCTCTAAAAGGTAAATCTTCATTGGTTAAAATTCGGATAGAATCATTAACACCATTCATCATAACGGTATTGGTAGGGATATTATCCAAAAAACGAACACAATATACCTTTCCGGAAGAACCACCATTAAAACCCCATGGTAGATGGATGGCCATTTTAATATCCAAAGTGTCGCCTTTTCTCACCTTACCACCAATGGTTCTGCGAGATAAATTTTCATAACCATTGCCATAGCGCGGAACTTGGCCCTGTGCCGTACTAAAACAAAGTAAGAGCACAATGCAAAGTAGGAATGAACCTACTGCTGTAGCAGGTATATTTTTTTTCATAAGATATGCTTGTTTTATCAGGGATATTGCTAATAAATTCAGGTGCACACATAACTTGGCCTTGGCAAGTTGTAGCTGCATTACTATAACGCTGTCGTATTGATAATTATTATTTTTACTGTTGCTTTTGACATAATTAGTTATAAAAAATGGCAAAACAATTGGAGAAGGAGCTTTTTGAACATAAAAAAGGCTCCTGTTTATGCAGGAGCCTTTCAACTATTTATTCGCTAAGAATTAATCAATTTTGCCAACCATTTCAGCCGGAACTACCCATGCATCAAATTCTTCAGGGGTAACATAACCTAATTTAACGGCCATTTCTTTCAAAGTGGTTCCTTCTTTATGAGCTGTTTGTGCAATTTCCGCGGCTTTGTAATAACCAATTTTGGTGTTGAGCGAGGTTACCAACATCAGCGAATTGTCTACATGCTTTTTAATATTGGCTTCTATTGGCTCAATACCTACCGCGCATTTATCATTAAAGCTTACACAACCGTCGCCAATTAAGCGTGCGCTATGTAAGAAATTGTAAATCATAACCGGCTTAAATACATTTAATTCAAAATGACCGTTGCTGCCACCAATACCAATGGTAACATCATTACCCATTACCTGTGCAGCAATCATGGTTAATGCCTCACATTGTGTTGGATTTACTTTGCCCGGCATGATAGAAGACCCCGGTTCATTATCGGGAATAAATAATTCACCGATTCCGCTGCGCGGGCCGGAGGATAGCATGCGCACATCATTGGCGATTTTCATTAAGCTTACCGCAACGGTTTTTAATGCGCCATGTGCTTCCACAATTGCATCGTGAGCCGCCAATGCTTCAAATTTGTTTTCAGCTGTTACAAAAGGTAAACCGGTAAGATTGGCAATATGTTTTGCAACATTTTCGGCATATTGAGGAGGCGTATTGATACCGGTTCCTACGGCAGTTCCACCCAATGCTAATTCTGAAAGATGCGCTAGGGTGTTTTTAATAGCTTTCAAACCATGATTTAATTGGGAAACATACCCACTAAATTCTTGCCCAACGGTTAATGGTGTTGCATCCATAAAATGGGTACGTCCAATTTTAACCACATGCATAAATTGCTTACTTTTTTCTTGTAAGGTATCCCTCAATTTTTCAATGCCGGGGATGGTGGTTTCTATTAAAATTTTATAAGCCGCAATATGCATCGCAGTTGGAAAGGTATCATTACTCGATTGCGATTTGTTTACGTCATCATTTGGGTGTAAGAACTTTTCTTTATCCGTTAAATTACCACCGTTTAAAACATGACCACGATAAGCTACTACCTCATTTACGTTCATATTGCTTTGCGTACCACTTCCGGTTTGCCATACTACTAATGGAAAATATTCATCTAACTGTCCGGTTAAAATTTCATCACAAACACGTCCAATCATTTCGCACTTTTCTTTTGGCAATACACCTGCATCAAAATTGGTAAGCGCGGCAGCTTTTTTCAAATAAGCAAATGCACGAATAATTTCTTTAGGCATACGATTGATATCCTGTGCAATTTTGAAGTTGTCGATACTGCGTTGGGTTTGTGCACCATAAAAGGCATTTACAGGTACTTTTACCTCGCCCATGGTGTCTTTTTCTATCCGGTATTCCATATTGCTAAATATTTTTTTGCAAATATACTAGTAAGCAAGGCAAACTTATAACTGATAAGGGTACGAAAGCTGCTGATTTTCATCACTACCCAAAATCTTTCTCGCTATCTAAAATCGTATTGCGGATTTCATCTTGCTTTTTATTTACTTTGCATCGATGCAGTTTGATAAAATCATTGGTCAAGAGTCGGTAAAAACCCATTTGGTGCAGATGGCACAGCATAATCGCTTAAGCCATGCTTTGCTGTTTTTAGGAAAAGAGGGCGTGGGCGGCTTGTCGTTGGCGATTGCATTTGCACAATTTGTAGTTTGCGAACGTAATTCCCCATTTGCCACCCATAAAACGGCAACAGCCCCGGATATGTTTGGCGGTGCCTCACTTTTTGGAGCAGAACCTGCTGTAGAAGCTACGCCATTGAGTAATGAATTACCCATCGATTCTTGCGGTGTTTGCCCCTCTTGTCAAAAAGTTCAGCAGGGGGCGCATCCGGATGTACATTTCTCCTATCCTGTTATTACGCGTAAATCAGGCGAAAAGCCGGTAAGTGCTGATTTTATTAAAGAATGGCGCGAGTTTGTACAATTGAATCCATACGGCAATGTGTATGATTGGCTACAATTTATTGGTGCTGAAAATAAGCAGGGTAATATTACTGCCGAAGAATGTAACGATATCAATCGCAAAATAAGTTTGAAGAGTTTTGAAAGCACCCATAAAGTTTTAATTATATGGATGCCGGAATATCTTACTAAAAATGGTAATCGGTTATTGAAACTAATTGAAGAACCACCGGATAATACCTTGTTTATATTGGTTGCCGAAAATGATGAGTTGGTATTACCAACTATTCTTTCACGAACCCAATTAATTAAAATACCGGCACTAACCGATCAAGATGTTATAGATGCCTTAGTAGCCAAAGCCAATTTAGCACCGGATAAGGCAGCGCAAATTGCCATGCTCAGCGAAGGCAACTACCGCGAAGCGCAACATTTACTGCAGCATGCCGAAGATGATTGGCAGGTGGTATTGCGTGAATGGTTGAATATGATCGTAAAAAGAAATTTAGGCGGTCAATTGAAATGGATTGAGGATATGAGTAAAAATGGTCGCGAAAATCAAAAACAATTTTTGCGCTATTTTTCGCAATTGCTCGAACAAGCGATTCGAATTCAATCTATACCTGATTTAAAATATACCCAAACCTCCGACACCGATTTTGCCATTCGGCTAAATAAACTTTGTTCTGTTTTTCAGCAAGAAGCAATTGTTCAAGAATTAGACAAAGCGAGTTATTATATCGAACGAAATGCAAACGGAAAAATGCTCTTTCATGCGCTTTCTATCCGCTTGTATCATATTATTTGCAACAATTCACTAATTTTGGTGAATTGAGGTGGCAGCAAAGTTGAGTGAAAATGTTGAGGTAGGTTGAAATTGGGCTGGCTAAATAAGGTTTCTAGTTACAGTGGTTTTTCAAAAAGCATAAAATATTTTTTAGATAAGTGTCTGATAGACATTGTTTTATGTAATTCTGTAGATGACTGCATTTGCCATTCCTGCTTTTTTAACTGCATCCCATTTTTATAAAAATTCATTTTTTGCAACTAACAAATACTTCATTAAAAGGATTTGGGAGTAAGCCTTTTTCAAATTTTTCTTTTTAAAAACAGCGTTAATATTCAAAATATGGGATGTGGAAGTTGCGGAACCAGTAAGGGTGCGCCCGGAGGATGTGGCAGCCAAGGCAGTTGTGCCAGCGGCAGTTGCAACCGTATGAATGTATACGATTGGTTAGCAAACCTGCCTTTTAGCGATCCGGAGAGTAGCTGTAAAGTAGTAGAAATCAGCTTTAATAATGGTAGTCGAAAAGACTATTTCCGTAATGCCTCTGCTCAATTTTACGAAAAAGGAGAAATGGTAGTTGTAGAAGGCGTGAACGGAATTGATGTTGGCAGTATTAATTTAACGGGCGAATTAGTTCGCTTGCAGATGAAGAAAAATAATGTGCGGGAAGATAATGTAGAGATGAAAAAAATAGTTCGCCGCGCTACGGAAGCCGACATCAATAAGATGAAAGAAACCAAGTTGCGCGAACGTGATGTAATGATTAGAAGTAGAGCTATCGCTAAGCAGCTAAAGCTTGAAATGAAAGTGGCTGAGGTAGAAATTCAGGCAGATGGCAGAAAGGCCACCTTTTTTTACATTGCCGATGATAGAGTTGATTTTAGAGAGTTAATTAAAGTGTATGCTTCTGAATTTAAGGTAAAAGTTGAAATGAAGCAAATTGGCGCCCGTCAGGAAGCCGGTAAAGTAGGCGGAATTGGCAGTTGCGGCCGCGAATTGTGTTGCAGTACCTGGTTAACCGATTTTAAAAGCGTAAATACCAATGCAGCTCGCTACCAAAATCTAAGTATCAATCAAACAAAATTGAGTGGCCAATGCGGGCGCTTAAAATGTTGTTTGAATTTTGAATTAGATACCTATTTAGATGCGCTTCAAAACTTCCCTGATGATTGCGATGTGATTGAAATATCGCGCAGCCGCGCCTTCTTGGTTAAAAAAGACATTTTCAGAAATTTAATGTGGTACAGTTTGCCGGATACTACTAAACAATACCCTTTAACAATTGAAAGAGTGCGTAAAATTAAGGCACTCAATATGCAAGGTATTCGTCCGGATGAACTAGAAGCTGTTGAAGTAGTGAGTAAAAAACAAGTAGAAGTAGAACCGGTTTATGCGGATGTGGTAGGTCAAATTTCTTTACGTAGTTTAGAAAAAACCAGCCGCCGCCGTCGTGAACAAGAAAAAGGGCCGAACAAAGGCGGAAATCGACCCAATAACGAGAATAGGGGTGGACAGCCACAAAGGCAAGGTTCACCTGAGGGTAACCGGCCACAACAACAGGGTGGCGGCAATCAACCCCAAAATAGGCCGCAGCAACAGCGCCCACAGCAAGCGAATCCGCGTCAGCAAGATGGGCCTAGGCAGCAGCAAGGTGGTAATCAAGGGCAAAGGCCCAACCAGCCGCAAAGGGGCAATGGAGGGTCGCAACAGCAACGCCCACAACAAAACAGGCCACAGCAGCAACGTCCACCACAACAGCCACGTGGAGAACAACAGCCGCGTCCGCCAAAACAAGACAATAACCATCCAAAAAGTTAAACCTTTAGGTAAATACGCCGTTTTATCGCGGCGTATTTTTTATTTTTACGATAAATATTTTTCAATCGAAGCCAATTATGTCCATTTCTGTAAAAAATCTTACCAAAAACTACGGCAACCAAAAGGCGGTTAATCATATATCATTTGAAGTAGGGAAAGGTGAAATTGTTGGATTTTTGGGCCCTAACGGCGCCGGAAAAAGTACAACCATGAAAATCATTACCGGCTATTTAGCCGGCGACGGAGGTACGGTTTGCGTAGATGGTTTGCAGGTTCACCCCGATGCGCCGGCAACCAAAAAAAAGATTGGGTATTTGCCCGAGCAAAATCCTTTGTATTATGATATGTACGTGCGGGAATATCTTCATTTTATTGGCGGTATTCATCAAGTACAAACAATAGCCGAAAAAGTAGAAACCGTAATTGCCACCGTAGGGTTAACCCCCGAAGCTAATAAGCGGATAAGCCAATTAAGTAAGGGCTATAAACAACGTGTAGGTTTGGCCGCCGCCTTAATACACGACCCTGAAGTTTTGATTTTGGATGAGCCTACTACCGGTTTAGATCCCAATCAAATTGTAGAAATTAGAGAGGTAATTAAAAAACTCGGCCAAAATAAAACGGTACTTTTTTCATCGCATATTTTACAAGAAGTAGAAGCAATTTGCGATCGGGTAATCATTATTAATAAAGGAAATATTGTGGCAGATGATTCATTGAAACATTTGCAAAAAGGAACGCAATCGGGGCATGCCGTAACAGTTACTTTTAAAGAAACCGTTGACAAAGCGGTGTTGGATAAAGTGGTAACCGGAACCGTTCAACAATTGGCCGGCGGGGCTTTTCAAATTGAAACGACCACGCCCGAGGATGTAAAAAAACAGCTGATGAATATCAGTTTGCAACAAAATTTGGAAATCGTTTCGCTGCAAAGTTCAACCCAAAATAGTTTGGAAGATATTTTTAGACAGCTTACCGGCGCTTGATTGGTTGTTGAGATTGATGCTATTTAATTTTCATGAAGGTTAATTGAATGTTATTCATTTGAACTGCCGAATATCATGTTGGGGTATCCGATAAAATGCTGTTTCTTTGCAAAGAAATTAATTTAAAAAATCAATAAAGTATAGTTATGAGCTACATCGCATCAATTCACGCCCGTCAGATTTTGGATAGTCGGGGCAATCCAACTGTTGAAGTTGATATTTTAACCGAAAACGAACGTTTAGGTCGTGCTGCTGTTCCAAGTGGCGCAAGCACCGGTATTCATGAAGCTGTAGAATTAAGAGATGGTAAAAAAAGTTACTACGGCGGTAAAAGTGTTTTAAAAGCTGTAAATAATGTAAATACAATTATTGCCGAAAACCTATTAGGTTGGGATGTTGCAGATCAAACCGGTATCGATGCGCGTTTGATTGAATTAGACGGAACCGCAAATAAAGGTAAATTAGGTGCAAATGCCACATTAGCCGTAAGTATGGCCGTTGCAAAAGCAGCAGCTTTAGAAGCTAATTTGCCATTATATCGCTATATCGGTGGTACGAATGCGAAGATTTTACCAATTCCAATGATGAACATCTTAAATGGTGGTGCACATGCGGATAATAAAATCGATTTTCAAGAATTTATGGTAATGCCAATTGGCGCTAATTCTTTCAGCGAAGGTTTACAATGGGGTGTTGAAATTTTTCATGCCTTGAAAACCGTATTGAAGAAAAAAGGTTTTAGCACTAATGTGGGTGATGAAGGTGGTTTTGCGCCAAATATTCAAAGTAATGAAGAAGCGATCGAAACCGTACTTACTGCTATTCAAGCGGCTGGATACAAAACCGGTAGCCAAATCATGATTGCAATGGATGCTGCAAACAGCGAATTGTGGGATGCCAAAAAGAAAAAATATGTTTTCCACAAAAGTAGCGGTAAAGAAATGACCAGCGAACAATTGGTGAACTATTGGGCGAGCTGGGTAAAACAATATCCAATTTGCTCAATCGAAGACGGTATGGCCGAAGATGATTGGAAAGGTTGGA
>JBJOQA010000414.1:0-9579 GCA_046050225.1 Bacteroidota bacterium
ACAAAAAACACCGGGTGAAATTTTGCAAGCCCATGGACAAATTTCAAATTTTTATATTGCAGCATCAGGCCCTGTTCCGCCAAATCCTGCCGAGTTAATTGGTTCGAAGCGTTTAGAGGAAATGATGGAATATTATAAGAAAGAGTTTGATTACATAGTAATTGACTCGCCACCGGTAGTATCAGTTACAGATGCTAAATTATTGTCGAAGTTTGCGCATCTAACTTTATATATTGTTCGACATAACTTTACCAATAGTGTGTTTTTGAAGATCATGAATGGCTTGTATCTTAAGAAAAGTTTGCCACGCATGAATTTGGTTTTCAATGGCATTGTGAATAAAAAAGTAATGGGATATGCTTATGGCCGAGGCTATGGTTACGGCTATGGTTATGGCTATGGCTATGGTTACGGTTATGGCTATGGTTATGTAGAAGAAGAAGCAAGAAAAGGGTTAGTACCTAAAATCGTTGAAGGCTTTAAAAAAGTTCTAGGTTTTAGGAAAAGGAAGAAGAAAAAGTAACCACACTTTTTACAATCATTAAAATAATAAATAACAATACGGGTATGTTAAATCACAAATCGATTCTCATCACGGGAGGAACTGGTTCTTTAGGGAAAGCACTTACGAAATATATACTAGAAAAGTATCCAGATGTAAAACGCTTGGTAATTTTTTCGAGAGATGAACAAAAGCAGTTCACCATGGCACAAGAGTTTCCAGAGAAAAAATACAAAGCTATTCGCTACTTTATTGGGGATGTTAGAGATTTAGAAAGATTAAAGCGTGCATTTTCTGGTGTTGATTATGTTATTCATGCAGCGGCAATGAAACACGTTCATATTGCTGAATATAACCCCGATGAGTGTGTAAAAACAAATATTGGCGGTGCCGAAAATGTAATCAAAGCAGCGTTAGAAAGTAATGTTTTGCGTGTGGTGGCTTTGTCAACTGATAAAGCTTGTGCACCGATCAATTTATATGGCGCTACCAAACTTGCTTCTGATAAATTGTTTGTTGCGGCAAATAATATCCGAGGCTGGAATCCTATTCGTTTTTCGGTAGTGCGGTACGGAAATGTAATGGGGTCTAATGGATCAGTAATTCCATTCTTCATTGGTAAAAAACCGGGCGGGGTTTTGCCAATTACCGACACTACCATGACGAGATTTAATATTTCATTAAGCGGAGGTGTAGATATGGTAATGCATGCATTAGAACATGCTTGGGGCGGTGAAATTTTTGTTCCGAAAATACCTTCTTATAAAATAACAGATGTTGCTGAGGCCATAGGGCCGGAGTGTGAAAAACAAATAGTTGGATTACGCCCCGGTGAAAAAATACATGAAGAAATGATTACCTCTTCAGATGCTTTTTATACCTACGATTTAGGTAAATATTACACGGTATTGCCTACTATTACCAACTGGAATTTAGATGAATATATCGCAGCATTTAATGCTGTTCGTGTTCCGGATGGATTTAGTTATAATTCTAAAGACAATACAGAATGGGAAACGGTAGAAACCTTACGTACCTTGATTAAAGAACATGTAGATCCAACTTTTCAAGTTTAATTTATGCAAAAACCTATCCCCTACGGCCGCCAAGACATTAATCAGGCAGATTTAGATACAGTTATTAGCACACTGCAATCTGACTACCTTACCCAAGGACCGCGCATCAAAGAATTTGAAGATGCATTTGCTGCCTATATCGGTTGTAAATATGCGGTAGCTATCGCTAACGGTACGGCTGCTTTGCATTTATGTGCCATGGCTTTAAATGTTGCTCCCGGACAAAAAGTAATAACCACACCCATTACATTTGCCGCCTCGGCAAACTGTGTAAGGTATTGTGGTGGTGAAGTTGTATTTGCCGATATCGATCCCCAAACCTATTTGTTAGATATTGAAAAAGTTCGTGCTGTATTAGCCGCTTCCCCTAAAGGAACTTATCAAGGAATAATACCGGTTGATTTTGCAGGTAGAGCCGTTGATTTGGCTGCTTTTCGAAATTTGGCTGATGAATATGGGTGTTGGATTATTGAGGATGCCTGCCATGCGCCCGGCGGCTTCTTTACCGATGCAACTGCAAAGCAACAATGGTGTGGAAATAGTAATTATGCAGATTTAGCGATTTTCTCTTTCCATCCTGTAAAACATATTGCTGCCGGCGAAGGAGGAATGATTACCACTAATGATGAAGCCTTATATAAAAAATTATTAACCTTGCGTACGCACGGAATTGTGAAGGATGAATCGGCTTACTTAAATAGTAATGAGTTTGCTACGGGGGCCGTACCTGCTAATGAACATTATCCTTTATGGTATATGGAAATGCAGGTATTAGGGTATAATTATCGATTAACCGATTTTCAGGCGGCACTAGGTACAAGTCAATTACAACGGGCCAATCAAGGCTTGGTGCGTAGGCGCGAAATTGCAGCCAATTACGCAGCAGCTTTTCAAGGAGCAAGTTTCATTAAAGGCCAGTCTGGCTCAGTTGAAGGACATGCTTATCACTTATATGTAATTGAAGTTGCTGATCGAGCCGGTTTATATACCTATTTACGTACTAAAAATATTTTTGCGCAAATACATTATATTCCTTGCCATTTGATGCCTTATTATAGGCAGTTTGGCTGGAAAGAAGGCGATTTGCCACATGCAGAAAATTACTATCGTCACTGTATCAGTTTGCCCATGTATCCAACTTTAACCGAAGAGGAGCAAGCTTACGTAATTGAAACGATTCGGCAATATTATGTTGCGTAATAAACTTGGGTTAGGTTCTGTTCAATTTGGTGTTGCATATGGTATTTCTAATACCAGTGGTCAAACGCCGGCAGAAGAGGTTTCACATATCTTACAAATTGCCCAACAACAAGGCGTTTCATTAATTGATACAGCCTCCGGTTATGGAAATGCCGAAACCGTTTTAGGAATGAACAATTTAGATGCCTTTAAAGTGGTATCTAAATTTTTGCCGCCCACTGCTGAAATAAGTATCGAAGTGCAATTGCAGCAATCGTTGCAACACTTGGGATTAACGCAATTGTATGGCTATTTGGCACACCGGCCCGAAGATGTTTTACGGCATCCCGAACAATGGAAAATTTTGCTGCAACTTAAGGCTGATGGGCTGGTTCAAAAAATTGGCTTTTCATTAAATACGACAGATAATTTAGCAGCGCTTTTGGAAGCCGGTATGGTGCCCGACTTAATACAAGTTCCTTATAATTTTGTAGATAGAAGATTTGAAAATGCCATGCAAACTTTGCATCAACAAGGTTGCGAAATACACACGCGATCAGCCTTTTGGCAAGGTTTGTTTTTTCGTGAGCCACAAGGACTGCCTCATTTTTTTGAACCAGTTAAGCCGCTATTAACAGCAATGCAACAACTGCCTAATTTGCCGGCATCCCTGTTGCAATTTGTTGCCCAACAGTCGTTTATTGATCGGGTAATTATTGGTGTTGAAAATCAACAGCAACTATTACAGAATATCCAAAATTTGCAACAACCCAATGTTACTTTACCCATGGCAACTATTGCTGTATCGGATGAAATTTTAATGCCTGCAAATTGGCCTAAAACTTAATATCATGGTAAAAACATTTAACTTAACCCAAAAAGTAATTTTGGTTTCAGGTGGTTACGGACATTTAGGTTCGGCTATTACCGAAAGCTTATGTTTCCATGGTGCTACAGTTTACGTGTTAGCACGCACGGAAGAAAAATTTTTGGCTGCCTTTGCAAACCTAGAAGTAAACCGAGAACGATTGCATTTTCAACAGTGCGATATTGCTTCTACAGCTTCCATTCAAGAAGCTTTTCAAGCTGTTTCAAAAAAAGAAGGCAGGATTGATGTTTTGATTAATAACGCATTTTATGCAAAAGGGCAGTCGCCGGAAACTATGGCTGATGAAGATTTTGAATATTGTTTAGACGGGACGCTGAGTAGCGTTTTTAGATGTATTCGCGAAATCATACCCTTTTTTAAACAACATGGAGCAGGTAAAATCATCAACGTTTCATCGATGTATGGAATGATTGCCCCTGATTTCGGTATTTACGATGAATTTCCACAATATCTTAATCCGCCACACTACGGTGCAGCTAAGGCAGGGGTTATTCAATTAACCAAATATTATGCCTCCTACCTGGGTAAGGATAATATTACAGTAAATGCAGTTACGCCGGGCCCATTTCCATCCCAACCTATTCAACAACAAACCGGTTTTGTGCATGCATTGGCTGAAAAAACATGCTTAAAAAGAATTGGGTTACCCGAAGATCTGGCCGGCGCTTTTGTTTTTTTGGCAGCTGATGCAGCTAATTTTGTAACGGGTCAAAATATTGTTGTAGATGGTGGTTGGACAACCAAATAAATTATAACAACCTTTATATGAAACAGCCTTACCATATTATAGAGTTTGCCAATACACATGGGGGTAATTGGGATTATTTGCAGGAACTAATTGCTGCATTTGAAGATATTCAGGGACCTGCAGGTATCAAATTACAAATTTTTCATCCCGATAAAATTGCCACAAAAGATTTTTCTGCCTATGCTATCTATGAGGAGTTATATTTTGAAAAGGATAAGTGGGCTGAGGTAATTCAACAAATTCATGCTACTAAAGATGTATGGTTGGATATATTTGATGGCTACGGGGTAGAAGTGTTGCAAGAGCAATTACCGCTTATTCATGGTATCAAATTTCAAAGCTCAGTTTTATATAATTTGGAAGTATTTGCGGCTTTGCAACATTGTGATTTATCGGATAAGAAAGTAATATTGAATGTTGCAGCACAACCTATTGCAGATATCCACGAAATTATTGCTCGCATCGAAAAGCAATTACAACCGCAAGAAATTTTGTTAGAATTTGGGTATCAAGCCTATCCAACATCTTTAGAAGATTCCGGTTTAAGCAAGATTGCTACTATTCGCCAACATTTTTCAAATGAGCTCGTTTTTGCCGATCATGTAGATGGCAAATCTGATGATGCGATTTGGTTACCGGTTGCGGCCGCTATCAGTGGAGTTCAGTACATTGAGAAGCATGTAATGTTAGCAGATCGCGAAACAAAATATGATCATTTTTCTAGCTTAACACCGGATCGTTTTCGACAGATGCAAGAACAAGTGAATCGATATGCAGCTTTGCAAGGCAAGCCGTTTATTAATGAAAAAGAAACGAAGTATTTAGAAAATACTATCATGATTCCTTTTTTAAAAATGGATAAACCTGCCGGGTCGCTTCTACAGGCTTCAGTGGACTTTGAATTTAGAAGATCCGGCAAGCCCGGTTTAAACATGAAGCAAATTGCAGCCTTACAAGCTAGCGGTCATGTTTTGGCTGTAGATAAAGTGGCAGGCGAGGTATTGCAATATCAGGATTTTAAAAAAGCAGTGGTAGCAACCATTATTGCCTGTAGGTTAAAATCATCACGCTTAGTAAAAAAAGCGCTATTGCCAATTGGCGATTTGAGTTCAGTTGAATATTGCATTGCGAGTGCCTTGCGTTTTGAAAATGTTCATCATACCATTTTAGCTACTTCCGATTTAGAACAAGATGCGGAGTTAGCAAATTATACTTTTCAAAAGAATGTTGTTTTTCATAAAGGAGATCCCGAAGATGTTATTCATCGGTATTTGGGCATTGCCGATCAATTAAAGGTAGATGTAGTGGTGCGCGTTACTGCCGACAATCCTTTTATTGATAATGAGTTTTGTCAAATTTTGCTAAAAGAACATTTTGCGGCCGGGGCCGATTACACAACTGCAAAAGAGGCGGCTGTAGGTACTAATTTAGAAATCATCAATGTTAGTGCACTCAAAAAAATTAAGGCACATTTTCCTTCTGCCAATTATTCAGAATACATGACTTGGTATTTTCAAAATAACCCCGAGCATTTCCATTTGCATTTTGTTGATTTGCCTCAGGGGCTAATTCGCAATTACAGGCTTACACTCGATTATCAAGAAGATCTTGATTTATTTAATGCAATAGATGCGCATTTTAAATCAAATGGCAAAAAGCTGTTTACCCTGCGGGATATTTACGAATATTTAGATGCGAATCCGGAAGTGGCCGCATTAAATCAGCATATTGGGATTCGATATAAAACCGATGCACAATTGATTGAAACCTTAAATCAACAAACTAAAATTAGATGATTGTTTCCGCAAACCCCGAAGTTTTGGCAGCACATATATCCAATGGTGATTTTGTGCAAACCATTCAACAGTACTTGGCAAACAATGCCACAGTAGACCAATTTAAGGCAGGTGAAAAAATAAGCTTCGACAATGGCATTTATATCGTTCAAATTCAAGCAGAGCCTATAGAAAAAGAGGTGATGCCATTAGAAGCGCATCGTACTTTTTTCGACATTCATTATACCTTGGAGGGTTTAGATGTTATTGCCAGTAAACCAATCGCTACTTGCACTGAACTTTCGCAATCTTATGTAAATGAACACGACTACATGTTGTTTACCGATGCGCCTACGGCCTACCATAAAGTACCGGCCGGTTCGTTTTGCATCATTCCCAATGAGTTTGCACACGGGGCCTTGTTTAAAGCAACCGGAAAGGTAACTAAAATCGTTTTTAAAGTACCTGTACAATAAAAATGGGTCAATCGCTTCCACGTGTTATTTTTCGTGCCGACGGTAATCAACAAACCGGTTATGGTCATTTTATTCGCACACTCGGTATCGCCGATTTAATACAGCATGATTATTATTGCTTATACGCAACCTTTCAGCCAACGGCTTATCAAATAGCCGAAATTGAAAAAGTTTGCAAAGCATATATTACGTTAACATCAACTGATCAGGAGGCCTTAGAAGAGGAGTTTTTGCAACATTTACGGATAGGTGATTTAGTTGTTTTAGATGACTATACGGCCTCCAATTCTTTTCAATTAAGAATTAGGGAAAGAGGTTGTAAACTCATTTACATTGATGACCATAATAACAAACAGTATGTTTGCGATGCGCTTATCAATAATATACCCGGTTTTGCTGAAGCATCCTTTCATAAGGCGCCTTATACACGTCTTTATTTGGGAACAGATTTTGCGCTACTGCGTCCGGCATTTTTAAATCCCGCGCTACGCGATATTCCTCGCCAAGCGAGAACCGTTTTTTTGGCATTCGGGGGTGGCGATATCCATAATTTATCAGAAAAAATTATTGAGTTTTTAGCACGTATCGACCCTACACTAGTACTCCATTTGTTAATTGGAGATGCTTATCCTTACTTGGATCGTTTACAGCGATTTCAACATGTAAATATTCATAAAAATTTAAGCGCTGAAGCAGTTGCTAATTTAATTGCTCGGTCAGAAATATGTATAGTGCCGGCAAGTAGTTTATTAAATGAAACAGCTTGTATTGGCAGTAAAATTTTAATCGGATTTTTTGCCGATAATCAAATACAGCCCTATCAATATTTTGTAGAAAATCAATTGGCGGTGGGCTTAGGCGACTATCGTAAACTTGATTTCTCCACTTTTAAATTGTATTTTCAAGAAACGCTTCAGGCAGATTATTTAGTTACAAATCAAAGATTGAAGTACCGCCTGCAGCAAGCAACAAACCTCAAAAAAGTTTTTTCAGATGTCCAGTCAAATTAAAATTGGCCTTATCGGATTTGGCAGTGTAGGGAAACAACTTTACAATACACTGTTGGAGTGCGATTATACAGCAGATCAAATTTATATTTTTGCCGATGATATGGCGCATAATGATGCAGAAAGAAAGTTTCCTTTTAATGCCTATCAAGAGGAAAGATTTAAAGATCTTCATTTTATTCCTACGCTTGGCTATTTAAGTAAAAATTTGCGGTATAAGGTGTTGGCTTACTTAAAAGAAAAGGGTTACCAAATTTTCAGTTTTGTGCATCCAACCGCTTTTGTAAGCAAAAACGCAACCATAGGCAAGGGGGTTATTATTTACCCATTATGCAATATTGATCAAGGGGCTGTTATTGATGATGGTGCCATTATACTCAATTCATCTATCATTGCCCATGATACCTATGTGGGCAAATGTTGCTATTTAGCACCCGGTGTGTGTATGAGTGGCTTTATTCGATTAGAGGAGTTGTGCTTTATAGGATCCGGCGCCGTAATCGCTAACAATATTACTATTGGGCGTAATAGCACCATCGGTATGGCTACTTGTCTTACAAAAAGTATTGATGAAAATAGTTTTGTAATTGGAAATCCTTTTAAGCATAAGGAAAATATCACCTTGTACTAATTCATCCTTTATTTGTTATTAGTGAATAAATTAGTAATTATAACCGGGGCAAATCGCGGCTTAGGAAAGGCTATTGCCGATTTGGCATTGCAAGATTCCGCTACCTGCGTTATCTCGTTGTCGCGTGCTATACATCCATCCCAACAAGTATTGGAAGCCCATCGATTTAAATGGATACCCCTTGATCTAACTCAACCCTTTGACGAGCAAATATTGGTGCAAGTAAAAAACTATTTAAATCGTAATTCGCAAGTTTGGTTTTTTAATAATGCCGGAATTGTTACGCCAATCGCAGCAGTTGGAGAATTAGATCCATTAGCTATTGCGGCTTCTATTCAGGTTAACGTTACCTTTCCTGCACAGTGTATTAATTTTCTATTAGCTTTAGTTAAAGAAAATCCATTAACAGTAATTAATATATCCTCTGGTGCAGGTGTAAAACCTATTGCGCATTGGGGTATTTATTGCGCCAGTAAGGCCTTTATGAAAATGTATTTTAAAGTATTGGTAGAAGAAAATTCAACTAATACCCAATTGAAATGGTTTGATATTGATCCGGGTGTAATGGATACCGGTATGCAAGAAACAATTAGGCAAAACGAGTTTCCAAGGCAGGCTTATTTTTCTTCCCTTAAAAATGAAGAACAGTTGGCTACACCTGAAATTGTTGCAGCACGTATCTTTGAGCAAATTGCATTTAACGGATGAAAATTGCTATACTTTCTGATATTCACGGTAATCACTACGCTTTAAAAGCAGTATTGGATGCTTGTAAAAAAGAAGGCGTTGAACAATTGTTTGTGCTAGGCGATTTGGTTGGCTATTATTATAACCCTGCAAATGTTTTAGAATTATTGGCCGATTGGCCGCATCATTTAATTAAAGGTAACCATGAGGTTATTTTGCAGGACCTTTCTTTAGGAAAATTAGATGCAACGGCATTGAGATTAAAATATGGAAGCGGCCACCAAATTGCATTGCAGCAGCTAACCGAAGCCCAACAAAATTATTTATATAATTTGCCGGAACAACTTGATATATCTACAAATGGGGTGAATTTTCAACTAAATCATGGCACGCCATGGTCAATTGATACATATTTGTATCCGGATGCTTCCAGTGAAAACATAAATCGTTGTCATTCTGTAAATCATGATTTTGTTTTAATTGGCCATTCGCATTATGCCTTTTGTCACCGGGGAGAAAAAAGCACCTTAATCAATAGTGGATCGGTTGGCCAATCTCGGCAAAAAGGCGGCCTTGCTAACTGGACATTGGTTCATTTGCCAGGTAAAA
>JBJOQA010000415.1:0-4438 GCA_046050225.1 Bacteroidota bacterium
ACGACCAAGCTTTTAATAATTGCAATACTGCAGGAGCCGCATTGCCAAACATATCGGTGCAAAAATTTTCTAATGTTTGATCTACGGGTTGTTGGTAAAGTAATTGGTTATTGGCTGCCAATAAATACGGTAGCGTTGCAAATTTTGAAACACCGGCTTCCCAAACAATACCCTGACTGCGTTGTTCGGTTAAACGTTGTAAGGTTTGTTTTAAGGAAGTTAAATGAAAAGAAGGTGTTTCGCCACTCCATTGCGGAATATTGAGGTAATGATATTCTGATACATGCGTACTGGCAGTATACCAACGCTTTAATAATGTTTTGCTGCTGGTTTCAAATTGAAATGCCGTTGGTACAACTTGAACATCTAATGCCGGATGCACGCCTATAGCAGCTGCAGGTGTATTGGCATGTGCATCGTAGGCATACACCTGAAAACGTTTACCGGCAAAGCTTTGAAGCAAATCATTGGCTGTGTTATTTGCCAGTTTAAACTGTTGATCGCTTTCGCTTAACAGATTACCGTTGTTGCAACTTCCACCTACGGTGTTAGCCCATAAAGCCCCATCCGGTACTTCAATGCCAACATGTTGGTAATTGTATTTTAATGAATGACTTAAATCGGGGTAGATGGTTGGGTTATTACTAACAATTTGCGTGTATTGCGCATACTGTTTGCGAATGGCTTCGCTCCAACTTTGCATTGCTTGCGCATTATTTACATCAGGTACGGATTGCACATTTGCGGTACGACTGCCATTATAATTGGCAACATAACAAGGATTATCTCTTAAGGTTTGTAAATAATCACCACCCATTAAATCGCCTCGATGACCGTTAAAGCGGTTGGCACCCAACATGCCGTTTCTGCGTTGGTATTGTGCCCATTGATGCCCGTTTTCTCCACCATAACTTTCCCAAAAGTATTGGGTTTGGTTATCCATTTTCCAGGCTTGATAACCGCCGCTGATAAACCAAGTTTTATATACAAAAGCAGAACTATAAGTAGTATCTCTTGTAATTAAAGTTTGCGATAAAGCAGGTATTACCTCCCAAATGCTACCTGGTTGATAAAATTTAAAACCAAGTTGATGCAGGTACTGATACAAACCAAAAATAAGACCGTTATCTTCTGCTGCCCTAAATACCAATTGATTGTTAATGCGTTGAACTTTACAAGTTTGATTATTGGTAATAGTTGTATCGTAAATTAAAAGAAAAGCTGCGTTTGCTGCGCTGGTGGTAGTTACACTATAATGTTGATTAGCTGTTGCACGATTTAATAAACTTGCCACATCTTCAGCCGTTGACCGAAGCGCATTGGATGCCAAATTTGGCAACACAATTGTTTGCGACTGTCCGATAAAGACTGTCAAAACAAACGTCAACGTTAAAAATAAATTTTTGATGTTGGCCATAGTAAAAGTTTAAAAAACTACTATGGTTCTTCATCGATGTAAGTTGGATTAGGGTGGAATTATCGTAGGAGCATGGAGGGTTACGGAAATATTGGTCAACTGATAGATGACCTATTTTCGGGTACGATAAAGTTACCAAAAACTGAACCGATTGCAAAAACAAGTAGAAAAAAAGCAAATTTTCTACTTTAATTTGGAGCAATTAATTGATAAATAATAAGTTGTGAAAATAAAATTATTGTCAGACCCGCAAGTGTTAATTTAACGGTTGTTCAAAAAATGGAAAATCAGGGCCGTTTTTTCTCAAATCTGTACAATACCTATCTTTAAGTAAACAGAAATCAAACAACCAACTACCGGGTTGACCCAAACATTCAATTATTTATGTCGGCACATCGCAAAATATTAAAAAAGGATTTGGTTTTGGCCAAAATCATGCAAACGCAACCAATTTGTATGCTCGATTTACGTACCCCGGTTTGGGTGCATTTATGCGGATCAATTATGAGTCAGCAATTGAGTACCAAGGTTGCCGCGGTGATTTATGATCGATTTTTACAACTTTTCCCAAAGAAAAAACCCACCTTAAAAGCAGTGTTAGATCTACCTTATGATCAATTACGCGGTATTGGGTTGAGTAATGCAAAAACGCAATATGTACGCAATGTGTGTTTGTTTTTTAAAGAAAACAAATTGTCGGATGCGCGTTTGCAAGCGATGACAGATGAACAATTGATTGATCAATTAACCCAAATTAAGGGAGTAGGTAAATGGACGGTAGAAATGATTTTGATGTTTACCTTGGCACGAGAAGATGTTTTTGCATTGGATGATTTGGGTATTCAGCAGGCTATGACAAAAGCCTATCAATTAGAAAGTTTAGACAAAAAGCAACTTCGAATACGCATGCAGGAAATTGCCGAACAATGGCGGCCTTATCGAACCTATGCATGCAGGTATTTGTGGGGATGGAAAGATGCCGGTTAGGCACTTGTAAAAGAATTGTAAATAATCAGCCGGCTTGGCAACATATAGTAACTTGTAGCGTGAACTTCAATAAGGTAAAAATTATCATTCTAGCAGGTGCAATTGCCTTTGTAGGTATTATCGTGATACAGATATATCTATTACGACAGGCATTTAATTACGAAGAGAAAAAAGTAAGTCAAACCATTCAGGTGGCTTTATTGGAAGTGTCTTCGGCCATGAATCGCTATTATGGTTATCCGATGACATCGGCTAATCCCGTTGAAAAAATTTCGCGCGATTATTATGTGGTGAATATGCGCAATGATTTTGATGCAAAAGTGCTAGAATTGTTGTTAACCAATCATCTTGCACAAAAAAAAATCAATATCAATTTTGAGTATGCCATTTACGATTGCGAAACGGATGCCATGCTATATGGTAATAGTGTAAGAATGGATTCACTGCCGGCTGCCGTTCAACCCAAAGCACATTTTCCTAAAGCCAGTCATTTAGTTTATTATTTCGCGGTTCGCTTTCCCGGCGTGAACAGTTTTATCTATCAGTCGTTACGTATTTGGGTGATTTTATCGGTGATCTTATTGATTGCCTTATCCATTTATATTTATGCTATTTATATCATCCTGCAACAGCAGCGCTTTGCCAATTTGCAAAAGGATTTTATCAACAACATGACGCATGAATTTAAAACACCTTTATCCTCAATACTTATTGCCGCTAACTACTTATCAAAACAGGATGCTATTGTTGCCCAAGATAAATTGCTCACTTACAGCAAAATCATTATCGATCAGGGAAATAAACTGAATGAGCATTTAGAAAAAATTTTAAGCATTGCTAAGTCGGATAGTCGTCCCGATATATTACAATTCACCGTTTTTGATATGCGCGGAGCTATTCAAAAAACCATTGAAGTGGTGCAACTAAAATATCCGGAAGCAAACATTGTTACTTCATTGCCCGATCAACCGGTATGGATTAATGCCGATCCCTTTCATTTTTCAAACGTGGTATATAATTTTTTAGATAATTCGATTAAGTACTGCGCAGTTAAGCCTCAAATTAAGTTGCAGGCAAAACTTAAAAACGACGTGGTTTTATTAGACATTCAAGATAACGGTATCGGTATTCCAACACGCTTGCAAAAACAGGTATTTGAAAAATTTTATCGGGTTCCTGATACAGAAAAGTCAATGGTTAATGGGTTTGGATTGGGTTTGTTTTATGTACAAAAAATTTGCAACCTCCATCGCTGGAAATTGCAATTGGTAAGTAGTGTGGGGGTTGGTACCACCATACAGGTACAAATACCTTTTACTGTAATGCCTAATGAAAATAATGTTACTTCATAAAATTAATTAAAATGAATCTCACTAAAATATTATATGCGGAAGATGATGCTACTTTGGCTTTTTTAACCCGCGATTATCTGTTGCAACAGCAATACGAAGTAGATCATTTTAGTAATGGCGATGAATGTTTACAGGCTTTTATGCAAAATCAATATGACATATGTTTGTTAGATGTGATGATGCCCGGCTTGGATGGCTTTGCATTAGCAGCAGCCATTCGAAAAATTAATCAGCAAGTGCCCATTATTTTTTTGACGGCTAAAACTTTACAAGAAGATAAACTCATGGGTTTGCGCATTGGTGCCGACGATTATTTGGTAAAGCCTTTTAGCATGGAAGAATTGGTTTTAAAAATTGAGATCTTTTTAAAACGCAGTGTTAAAGCAGCTCCTGCAACTATACAAAAATATCAGGCCGGCAAGTACGTGTTTGATCCGGCTAATTATTTGCTGATAGATGGAAAAGTAGAAACGCAACTTACCCAACGCGAAGCAGCATTATTGCAATACTTTTTAGATCATGTTGGTCAGGTATTGAAACGCGAACAAATATTAAATGTGATATGGGGTCAGGATGATTATTTTTATGGCAGGAGTTTAGATGTATTTGTATCGCGGTTGCGTAAATTCCTGGCGGCAGAACCGGCTATTAAAATTGAAACCATTCATGGTATTGGTTTTAA
>JBJOQA010000416.1:0-4371 GCA_046050225.1 Bacteroidota bacterium
GGCTCCAATCGAACTGCAAACTACTTCATCAAAATATTACCAACGAAAGCCCGGTTTTATCCATGCGCTGTATCATGCTTTTGAAGGAATAACTCATTTTTTTACGCATGAACGCAATGGCAGAATTCAAGCTTTTGTAAGTTTTGTAACGCTTATCGCCGGCATCGCATTACAAATTAGCATTCCCGAATGGATGGCTGTTTTAATATGCATGGGCATTGTAATTAGCCTCGAAATGGTAAATACTTCTGTGGAAGCAATTTGCAACCAAATGGAACCCGGTTATCATCCCGCCGTAAAAATCATAAAAGATGTTGCCGCGGGGGCCGTATTGTTTGCATCCATGGTAAGTTTGGCGTTAGCGGCATTAATTTTTTTACCAAAAATAATTTTACAATGAAATTAAGGCGTATCGATAAAATGCTGATGTATTCAATAGGCTTTACACTTTTGCTTTTAGTTATTCGCATTACCTATACCGGCAAAACCACTTTTCTATTTTTAATTTGGAATTTGCTGCTGGCCTGCATACCCTGGTTAGTGGCTAAAACCTTTCACCGCCGCCAGCAGCCCAAATTACTAACTACAATGAAGGTTATCATCTGGCTGCTGTTTTTACCCAATGCGCCTTATTTGATTACAGATATTTTTCATTGTTTTGAAAGACCGCCGGTTCCGCTTTGGTTTGATTTATTACTATTGGTAAATGCTGCTTGGATTGGTTTGTTTATGGGACTCCTTTCTTTAAAAGAATTTGAAATATTTTTGAAAACAAGATGCAATATTGCATTCAAGAATTTGACTATTGCCGGTTGTTGCATGCTTTGCGCGTATGGTATTTATTTGGGTAGATTTTTAAGATTTAACAGTTGGGATGTAATTAATCAACCTAAAACGCTTTGGCTTGCTAATATCCACCGTTGGACTCATCCATTTTCACATCTAAATACCTGGGGTTTTACAATACTTTTTGGCACTTTACTGTTGGTATGCTACCATAGCTTGCAAAGTTTAAGTTCGGATACCCATTAATACCAATGCCGGAAACAAGGCCTAAGCCACTTCGCGTCGAAAAATGAAATATCTTTGCGCGGCTATATTTATAAAACGCAACGCATGAATACCAATTTTAACCCCGATAAGCAACATACATTAGCTTCTTCCATCAGCATTTCCGGTACCGGTTTACATACCGGCATTAACGTAGATATGACCTTAAAACCGGCAAATGCTGGTTTTGGGTATCAATTTCAACGTATAGATTTACCGGGCATGCCTATTATTAAGGCCGATTGCGACTTAGTAACGGATACTTCCCGCGGCACCACGCTCGAATCGGGCGGCGCCAAAGTGAGCACGGTAGAACATATTCTGGCCGCATTGGTTGGAATGGGCATCGACAACTGTTTGATTGAAGTAAACGGTCCCGAAATTCCCATCATCGACGGAAGCAGCGAACCTTTTGTAGAAATTATCGAAGAAGCCGGTATTTTAGAACAGGATGCCGCCAAAACTTGGTATAGCATCGATACCAATATTTCGTATTACGATGAAGTAAAGCGTGTAGAAATGACCGCATTACCGGCAACAGATTATAAAATCACCACGCTCATCGACTTTAATTCGCCCGTTTTAGGAACGCAACATGCCGGTCTTAAAACCATGCAAGAATTTAAAAAAGAAATAGCCCCTTGCCGTACTTTTTGCTTCTTACATGAGTTAGAAGCCTTGTTGGAACACAATCTTATTAAAGGTGGCGATATTAACAATGCCATTGTTGTGGTAGATAAAGCTATTTCTGAAGACGCAATGGCCCGTTTAGCCAAAGCCTTTGGCAGAGATAAAATTGAAGTAAAAAGCGAAGGCTATCTCAACAATTTGGAACTTCGTTATCCCAACGAACCGGCACGCCATAAATTGTTGGATGTAATTGGCGATTTAGCCCTAATTGGTTACCCAATCAAAGGGCATATCATTGCCAACCGCCCCGGACATAGCACCAATGTTGAATTTGCAAAAAAGATTAAGCAATACATCAAAAAAAATAAGCACACCAAGGATTTCCCAATTTACGATCCTAACCAAACACCGGTGTACACGCAGCAGCAAATAGAAAAAACCTTGCCGCATCGTTATCCGTTTTTGTTGGTTGATAAAATCATATCGTTAACCGATACCTTGATTGTAGGTATCAAAAATGTAACCTTCAACGAATTTTTCTTTCAAGGCCATTTCCCGGGTAATCCGGTAATGCCGGGTGTATTGCAAATTGAAGCCTTGGCCCAAACCGGCGGTATTTTGTGTATCAATGCGATGCCCGAAGGCCAATACGATACCTATTTCTTGAAAATTGACAATTGCAAATTCAAGCAAAAAGTAGTGCCGGGAGATACCATGTTGCTCAAAATGGAATTAATTGAACCTATTCGTCGCGGTATTTGTGTGATGCGCGGATCGGTATTTGTAGGCAACAAGCTTTGTACGGAGGCAGATTTAACCGCACAATTGGTAAAACGAACCTAAAAACGGATATTCACGCTAAATTTGATAACAAAATGCCGCAAAAGCAGCATTTCTGTTACATTTTAACTCTTAACAACAGCAAAACAGGTATTCTTGCCTTATTCAATAAATACGCAATATTTAAGCGATTGTAAAGCAACCAAACAATGATTCACCCGCACACATACATTCACCCCAATGCTAAATTGGCCACCAACGTAAAAATTGATCCGTTTAGCGTGATTCACCAAAACGTTGAAATTGGTGAAGGCACTTGGATTGGCAGTAATGTAACCATTATGGAAGGCGCCCGAATCGGCAATAATTGTCGCATTTTTCCGGGAGCCGTAATCGCTGCCATCCCGCAGGATTTAAAATTTGAAGGTGAGATTACTACCGTCGAAATTGGCAACAATACCACCATTCGGGAGTTTGTAACCATCAACCGTGGAAGTAAAGACCGTTGGACCACCAAAGTGGGAAACAATTGCTTAATTATGGCTTATAGTCATATTGCACATGATTGTATTGTGGGTAACAACTGCATCATGAGTAATAATACCCAAATGGCGGGGCACGTAGTGATGGGCGACTACGCTATTTTAGGCGGTATGTGCGCCATTCATCAGTTTGTTCAAATTGGGCAGCACTCTTTTGTAAGCGGCGGATCGTTGGTGAGTAAGGACGTTCCTCCCTATATCAAATCAGGTCGTACACCATTAAGCTATGCGGGTGTAAACTCGGTGGGCTTAAAACGTAGAGGCTTCTCTATTGATCGCATCAATATGATCTTGGATATTTATCGCATCATTTATAATAAGGCACTTAACACCTCTCAAGCCTTGAATTTTATTGAAGAAGAATTACCCGCTTCCGATGAACGTGATGAAATCGTAACCTTTATTCGCGAAAGCGGACGCGGTATCATCAAAAAATTCACCAAGGGTAATATGGATGATGAATAACCTTTGCGGGTTATTTTTTTTTGAAGTCGGCAGCAATACTTCACCCAAGCAGTTGTTGCGTCGCACACTTGCACAGTAGTGCATTTCGCAGCGTTTTTAATTTCGATGGCATGCAAATTAAGTTAACCAATACCGGCAAAAGATTTAATCGTGAGTGGATATTTAGAAAGCTAAGTTTCAGCTTTCAGGGCCCAGGGCATTATGCCATTACCGGTTCAAATGGTTCAGGCAAATCAACCCTTTTACAAGTAGTAGCCGGAGCAACAACTTTTAACGAAGGACAAATCGAATTTGAATGGGAAGGCAAAATAATTGCACAGGATAAAACCTTTCAATATATTTCAATTGCTGCACCCTATCTTGAATTGATTGAAGAAATGACAGCAACTGAATTGCTTGAATTTCATCGTGGCTTAAAAAAAATGACCAAAGATATTCCGGATGCTTTGGCACAAGTACAACTACAAAAAGCAGCACATAAACAAATCCGATATTTTAGTAGTGGCATGAAACAGCGACTCAAATTAGCACAAGCTTTTTTTAGTGAAACACCGGTATTGTTATTAGATGAACCTAGCACTAATTTGGATGCAGACGGGATTGCACTCTATCAACATTTGATAGAAAATTATACCCAAAATCGATTAGTAATTATTAGTAGTAACGACCCCAATGAATACAAAAGCTGCACCGAAAAAATTGCCATCGAACAATACAAATTAGTTACCAACTAATACCTGAAATAATTTCTACCGGTAATATTTCTCCAACCTAGTTTCTCGCCTTTTTCATTTTGCAACAACAGCAATAAAATTACCGGCGAGTTCGGCTTTTTTCGTTCGCCAATTTGATGAATATCTACAATTTTATCTTTACCAAACGGATGTATTAATTGCAATACCGG
>JBJOQA010000417.1:0-3041 GCA_046050225.1 Bacteroidota bacterium
AATACCGATATTTTTTCAAAGCCGGGCTGGCTGCAAGAGAACTATTTTCATGTTGCAACGGCTTTACAAGAACGGCATAGTAGGTTTCAGTTGCCCCGAATGTTACCAACCGTAACGAATAAGTTTTGGTTAGACCTAGGTGAAATGGGCGCTTGGCGTTTATTTGAATATGTCGAAAATAGCACCACCATTTTAAACGTACAAAGGCCTGAACAAGCCTATTGCGTTGCAGGTGCATTTGGAAAGTTGAGCAAAGATTTAAGCGGGCTTTCGCCGGCAAAATTAAAAGAGGTTTTGCCGGGTTTTCATGATGTTTCTTTTCGGTTTACACAACTTAAAGAAGCGATTCAGCAGGGTAGTGGAAGTCGTTTAAAAGCTGCGCAAACAGTATTAACCGGTCTTGATCAATTTGAATATTTACATCAATTTTATTGCAGTTTTAAAGCGTTGCCAAATCTCTTTAAAAAATATGTGCTGCATCATGATGCCAAAATCAGTAATATCTTATTTGATCAATCAGGCCAACAGGTGATTACGCCCATTGATATGGACACCACCATGGCAGGTTATTTCTTTAGCGACATGGGAGATATGGTGCGAAGTTTGGTGCCCAATTTAGATGAAAACGATACTCGACTGAATGATTTAGAAATTCAGAAACTGAACTACATCGCCATTTTTGAAGGTTATCATGATGAGGTAAAGGATTACTTCAGCAGCACTGAAATAGCACAATTGCACAAAAGCGGAATGTTGCTTTTATATATGCAGTGTATGCGTTTTATTGCCGATTATTTGAATGGTGATGTGTATTATCAGGTAAAGCATCCCGAGCATAACTTGCAACGTGCACAAAATCAACTGCGTGCGCTGCAATTATTGGAACAATTTCTGCAGTATCAATTCAAAATTCGATTCCAATCCTAATTTTAGATTTATTTATGCGTTAATGTTTTACAAAAACCAATAGCATGGGTAGTTGTAGATGGGTCTTAAGGCTGTTTTTCAGAAACAATTGTTTAAGTTTGCAAGGAAGATGCAGTAGCTGCCCTGAATAATAAAAAGCAAACCTATTTGGTAAATTGGCAGTGCTGCAATAAAAATACAATATGAAAAAACATATTTTTTGGATGGCTTGTGCAATGTTTTTGTCGTTGCAATCTATGGCCCAATATTCAAATGATGGGTATGAGTTGAATGGGGAATTTGGCGTTACTTTTGGTGCCGCCCATTATTTTGGGGACTTAAATACAAGGTCATCGCTCAATCGTTTGAAGCCTGCTGTTGGTGTGTTTTATCGTAAGCAGTTCAATAATTATTTGGGCTTTCGTATAAGCACGCACTATGCACAATTAGGATACAGCGATACGTATAGTAAAAACGAATACCAAAAACGTCGCAATCTTAGCTTTAATACTGATATCTGGGAGTTTGCGGCACATGCCGATTTTAATTTTTTCCGCTTCCAGCCTAACAACCCAAATTATTTATTTACACCATTTGTTACTTTAGGCGTGGGAATTTTTAGCTATAATCCTTATGCTTATTTAAATTCAGAAAAGGTTTATTTACGTCCGCTTGGCACGGAGGGTCAAAATATCAACTATGTGGGTGCCGACGGCAAAAAGCGCACACCTTACGGAAGCACAGCACTTTGTTTTCCGATTGGAGCCGGTATCAAATATAATTTGAGTCCGAGAGCGAATCTAACGATATTGATTTCTCATCGTCTTACTCAAACCGATTATTTGGATGATGTAAGTAGTACATATGTGGGTATCGATAAATTCGATAATCTACCAAACGGCCAATTAAGTACTGCGGCTATATTGCAAGATAGAAGTTATGAAAAAGGTGCTGCAATAGGTGTTGAAGGGCGGCAGCGTGGTTGGAGTAAGCAGCGTGATCAATATATGATTGCCGAGATTGGCATTTCGTTTAATTTAACGAGTTATGTGTGTCCTTCGAACTAATTAAAATAATGAATAGCCTAGGCAAAAAGAAAGCGACGATGTAAATCGTCGCTTTCTTTTTTTATACAGGAATTTGTGGTGAATTCAACTGTTGTTTGTGTTGAAAATACTACCCGGTGGCTCACCCCTTAGGGGTGAGCCACCGGGTAGTAAAAAACCCGTATTACTCTGTTTTTTTTCCCACAACTTTACTCCATAATTCCGGAATTCGCTTGATCCATATCAACTCGCGTTTTGCCAATTGTGCATCCTGCGCAGGCGTACCCCAATAGGTCATATTCCCCGCAATACTGCTCACTACACCACCCTTACCTAAAACAACTGCATTGTCGCCAATGCGTAGTGTTTTGTTCACTGCAACTTGCCCCCATAAGGTTACCCCATTGCCAATTTCAACACAGCCTGCAACCACAACTTGTGCAGCAAATAAACAGTTCTTTCCAATCACCGTATCATGCCCGATATGAATAAGGTTGTCGAATTTTGTTCCGGCACCAATAACGGTATCATGACTCACGCCACGATCGATGGTACAGTTTGCACCTATCTCAACAAAATCTTCAATAACAACTCTGCCGCAACTTGGCATTTTTTGATACCAAATATCTCTGTTCTTTTTGCCATTGTAATAAAATGCATCACTGCCAATAGTAGTACCTGCCTGTATCACCACATTGTTGCCGATAATGCAATGATCTAAAATAGTTACGTTTGGATGTATGATACAGTTGTCGCCAACTTTTACATGATTGCCAATATAAGCACCGGGGTAAATATGCGTATTCGCTCCAATTTGTGCGGTACTACTAGTAGCAACTAATGAAGGTTGAAACGGATAAAAATGATGCACAATTTTACAATAAGCTTCAAATGGATTATCGATAACCAATAAGGCTTTACCAGCTGGAACATCTGCAACTTTATTGATAATGATAAAGCTCGCGGCACTATTGATACAGGTTTCATAGTATTTAGGATGATCAACAAATACTAAATCACCGGTTTCAACTTTGTGAATTTCATTGATGCCCGTTGCCATTCCATCTTTGTTGCCAATTAATTCGGCAT
>JBJOQA010000418.1:0-3632 GCA_046050225.1 Bacteroidota bacterium
GGTAATGATTTTATCATTTTAGATAATTTCCACCAAAAAGCACCTGAGCTAACAGCAAAGCAAATTCGCACGCTTTGCAACCGCCGATTTGGAATTGGTGCCGATGGCCTCATGTTATTGAATAAAGTGGATGGCTACGATTTTGAAATGAAATATTACAATTCGGATGGTGCAGAAAGTACCATGTGTGGCAATGGCGGTAGGTGTTTGGTTAAATTTGCACATCATGCAGGCATCCATCATACCCGCTATAAATTTTTAGCAATCGATGGAGAACATTTAGCTGAAATTGAAATGGATGATTCAATTCGGCTTAAAATGAAGGATATTGATAAAGTTGAATACCATAACAGTTACGCAATTTTAAATACAGGTTCGCCGCATTTTGTGAAATTTGCAAACAATATCTCTGAAATTGATGTATTAACCACCGGAAGAGAAATTCGCTATAGCAACGCTTTTGCCGAAGCAGGCATCAATGTTAATTTTGTTGAAAGTACCAATCAAGATACCATTTCGGTGCGCACCTATGAACGCGGCGTAGAAGATGAAACCTTAAGCTGCGGAACAGGCGTAACTGCAGCTGCTTTGGTAAGTGCGCACAATGAAAAAGGTTTTAACACCGTAGAAGTAAGAACACCGGGAGGAAATTTAAGTGTTGAATTTGATAAGATCGACGACCAACACTTTGAAAATATTTGGCTTTGCGGCCCGGCGGTTTTTGTATTTAAAGGAGAAATTGAAATTTAACCGGTAAACAAGATAAACGTTTAGGGATAAACGAAATCTTTTTACATAACAGATGAAGCCATGATACAATACTTTCAAAATGCCAATGGAAAAACCATTCGTATTGAAAAGGCAGAAACAGATACATGGGTGAATGTATTACCCCCTTTAAAACAGGAAGAATTTACCGAACTGAGTGAAACTTTAGATATTCCCATCGACTTCTTAAAAGACTCCTTAGACATCGATGAAAGAAGTCGTTTTGAAATTGACGACAATGTAAAACTCATTGTTATTAAAACCCCAACCGAAAATAATTCTTTCAACGAAAGCGATGCCTATTACATCACGATTCCAATTTGTATTATTCTTACCCATAATCAAATTGTAACAGTTAACTCCTTCGAAAATGAAGCCATCAAAAAATTCTTAAACAGCTTCCAAAATAGAAGCCCGGATAAGAAAAGCATGATGGTTCTTAAAATATTTGAAAAAGTTGTAACGAATTATCTCGATTTCCTAAAGGAGATTAATCATCGAAGAAACTTGTTGGAGCAAAAGCTATACGACAGTAATCGAAATTCAGAATTACTCGAATTGGTGCGTATTCAAAAAAGCCTAGTGTATTTTATCACCGCTTTAAGAAGCAATGAACTGTTGATGATGAAAATTGCACGCACTAATTTTTTACAATTAACCGAAGATGAGCGTGAATTTTTGGATGATTTGATTGTAGAAACCAGTCAGGCCTTGGAAATGGCCAATACTTACACCACCATCTTGAGTAGCACCTTAGACGCATTTGCCAGCATTATCAGTAACAATCTAAACTTGGTATTGAAGCGTTTAACTTCTATTACCATCATTCTTTCTTTACCGGCATTGGTTACCAGTGTATATGGAATGAACGTTGAAATACCTTATGCGAATTCACCACATGCCTTTTATGTACCGGTAATTATTTCAATCATTTTGTCAATCATCATTAGCGCTTATTTTCAAAAGAAACGCTGGTTTTAAAATTTAATTTTTAATATGACTTTTACGCTTCGGGTTTACGGCATTTTAAAAAATGAACAGTCGCAAATTTTAGTAAGCGACGAATGGATAAGAGGCAATCGCTTTACGAAATTTCCGGGAGGCGGAATGGAAGTTGGAGAAGGAACCAGAGACTGTTTAAAACGCGAATTTTTAGAAGAAATGAATTTGAACGTTGAGGTGGGCGAGCATATTTATACGACAGATTTTTACCAACAAAGTGCCTTTAATGCTGCACACCAAATTATCTCTATTTACTATTTTGCAAAAGCATTAGAACCCATAGCAGTTCCATTAAGAACCGTTCCATTTGATTTTGATGAATCGCAAATTGCCATTTACCATCAAACACAACAAATTGAAACCTTTAGATTTATAGATTGGGATAATTTTTCTTCTGAAGCCGTATCACTTCCCATTGACAAAATTGTGGCCGATTTAATCAAACAACATTACAAAAAATAACAATTTGCGTTATGGCATTTACTGCAGGTTATTTTCCAGAACTTCTAATACTTGAAGATGATGTGGTTCGCATAGAACCGATGACTGAAGCACATTTCGAAGCACTCTTACCCATTGCCATGGAAAGGCAGCTTTGGCGTTTTACCAGTGCCGACATTCAAACAGCTGCCGATTTTAAACAATATTTTGATCAAGCCTTAGTTGATCGTCAAGCCGGCCTCGCCTACCCGTTCGTTTATCTCGAAAAAGCAACCGGAAATTATGTTGGAAGCACCCGATTTGGAAATATAGAACCTGCACATAAAAAATTAGAAATTGGTTGGACTTGGCTATCGCCGAAATTACATGGCACCGGCTTTAATAGAAGATGCAAGTTTTTATTATTGCAATATGGTTTTGAAACTTTAAATCTGAATCGTATCGAATTAAAAACAAGTACGCTCAATAATATTTCACAAAAGGCCATGCAAAATATTGGAGCCGTAAAAGAAGGCACTCTACGTCGACATATGGTTATTGCAAATGGTACCGTTAGAGATACGATGTATTTCAGTTTTATAAAAGAGGAATGGGAAGCCACAAAACAACAGTATTTTTTACCTTACCTGTAAATTTCTAGGTTGCTTGTCGGGCCTTTAATTCAAGATATTTATTGATAGAATTAATGGTTAACTGATCAGGAGCAGTTAACACAGATAAGATGCCGTGTTTTTGTAACTCTTTTACAATCATTCGCTTTTCATAGGCAAATTTTTCGGCAATTGTTTTATGATAAACCTCTTCAATATTTTTTGCCGAAACAGCAGCAACATTTTTTAATTCGGTATTTTCAAAAAAAACAACCATTAATAAATGATGTTTTGCGATAGAACGAAGGTAGGGTAACTGCCTTTTTAAACCGGCCAAAGATTCAAAATTGGTATACAACACTAACAAACTCCGTTGTTTAATTCTTCCACGTAATTGCAGATACAACATTTCAAAATCTGACTCCAAAAAATTAGTAGATTCATTATAAAGCATTTGCATAATAGCAGCTCTTTGCGTTGGCTTACGATCTGCTGCCAGCAAACTTCCCATTTTATTTGAAAAGGTAAACAAGCCCACCTTATCTTGCTTTTGCAAACAAACACTACTCAAAATCAACGTACTGTTAATAGCATAATCCAATAAACTTAAACCCTTAAAAGGCATTTTCATTAAGCGACCCTTATCAATAATACAATATACTTGTTGGCATTTTTCATCGGTATAGCTATTCACCATCATACCAGATTTACGTGCGGTTGCTTTCCAATTAATGGTGCGAATATCATCTCCTTGCACATACTCCTTGATTTGCTCAAACTCCATACTATGTCCAATTTTACGCATGCGCTTCGAGCCAGTTTCAGCTTGTA
>JBJOQA010000419.1:0-3509 GCA_046050225.1 Bacteroidota bacterium
CCCTGCAAGCATCCAATCTATTTTCAGATTTTCCGCTTAGGCGGAATCAAATTTAAATTATGGCCGTTTTACACAACCGCGTTTCGCAAGAAGAGCTGAAAAAGCTATTGTATGAGGAAACCATTCCTCGAACTACTGTTTCCTTTTATCAGTATTTTAATATCCCCTATCCAAAAGCTTTTAGGGATGAACTTTATCAACAATTAGCCGCTTTAAAAGTATTTGGGCGCATATATGTGGCAGAGGAAGGCATTAATGCACAAATTAGTGTGCCATCCGATTTATTTGATGCTTTTCGCGCTTATTTATATACTATTCCTGAATTGGAAGGCTTGCGGTTAAATATTGCCGTAGATGATGATGGCAAATCTTTTTGGGTGTTAAAAATTAAAGTGCGCGAAAAAATTGTTGCGGATGGAATACAAGATGCAACATTTAGTATGGAGAATAAGGGGAAGTATGTGAATGCCGAGCAAATGAATAATCTTTTGCAAGATCCTGAAACGATCGTAATTGATATGCGTAATCATTACGAATTTGAAGTGGGGCATTTTGAAAAAGCCATTGAAATACCAAGTGATACCTTTAGAGAACAATTACCGATGGCAGTAGAAATGATGGCGCCACATAAGGATAAGAATATCATTATGTATTGTACCGGTGGAATAAGGTGTGAGAAGGCAAGTGCCTATATGTTACATCATGGTTATGAAAATGTATTTCATTTAGAAGGAGGTGTTATTAATTACGCTAAACAAGCCAAGGAAGCCGGTTTGCCAAGTAAGTTTATCGGTAAAAACTTTGTTTTTGATAATCGATTGGGGGAGCGCATTACGCCGGATATTATTGCCTCTTGCCATCAATGTGGTAAACCTGCTGATAATCATACCAATTGTAAAAATGAAGGTTGTCATTTACTTTTTATTCAATGTGAATCTTGTGCGTCCGAATTTGAAGGTTGTTGTAGTAAGGCATGTGTTGAAGTAATTCATTTGCCCGAGGAAGAGCAACAAGCATTGCGAAAAGGAGTTGATAAGGGGCAGCAGGTTTTTAATAAATCAAAGTCGCGAATGCTGCAACTCAAAAAGGAAATTTAATTTAAATCTTCAAAAAAATGGGCCGTGTTTATAAACACGGCTTTTTTATTTTCAATACGCAGCAATAAGGATTCATTCTTAAAAATTCACCTTTTATAGGCCTGCTGAATTATGATTTTGGTTGCTTGAATATTTTGCCAAATCAATGTAGTATATTTCCTACCATTCAGTCTGGGTGCGGCTTTCAGCGGTATGTTTTTTTTAGGATGCTATAACATTTACTTTTTTTTATACTATTCAAATAATCGTGTCGTTCCTTTTTTGAGTAATTATTTCAAGCCAGCTAATTGCTCAAATCATTCTTTTGTTTTTGCCATAAAAAAACAAACAAAATGCAATTGTTCACAAAAAAAAAGTAAATGCTCCGGCGATGGTCAGCAGCAATCCCTGATCAAAGTCTACACTGTCCAAACAGTAGTATATCCAAACACTCTAAAAACACGATTATGAAAAACTTGATCCACACACACCAGAAAACTACCAGTAATTCGCATCCTGGAATTATTTCTACTTGGTTGAAAGCCGGTGTAATTTTATTAACACTGATGGCTTTTATTGCAACTGCCGCAAATGCGCAATTGACTATTACAGCAGTACAAAACGGTCCTTGGGGTGATCCCAATACATGGGATGAATCCATTGTACCCACATCTGCAGATGATGTAATTATTGGTTCAACATATGAAGTTATTGTTGATGCCACCGGGGCAGAATGCAATACCTTACGAATCGGTATTGGAGATGGATCAGGCAGTGGTTCGTTAACTTTTTCAGGTACTTCTTCACTCACCGTTACCGGTGATATTTTGTTAGGTGATGCAGAAGGTGCTGTTGGCTTTATTAACATGAGCACGGATGCAACTTTAACTTGTGCTTCCATTACTGAATCAGATCCTACGTATAGTGGTAATTATGATACCAATTATGGTACGATAATTTTTACCGGGTCTTTCACATTGCCATTTAATTGTTTTCAATTTAATAATTTAATTATATCAGGTGGTACGGTAACTACCGGAGGTAGAAACCTACCTATAGAAGGAGATTTAACCATTCAGGCCGGCTCTACTTTAGATTTAATGGAGAATACGGCAAATAGAAACACCATTGGTGGTGTGTTTACGGTTGAGCCTACCGGTAGCTTGCTAATTGGCGGCGGCGGTACCATTCCTGCAAACTTTGAAACACATAGTATTGGTGCTACCAGTACTATATCTTATTATGGTGTATCTCAAACCGTAGCTACCTTAAACTCAGGTCAACACTATGGTAACTTAATAATTGAGGGTACCGGATTGAAAGAAGTAAATGGCACCATTGAAATAGAAGGGGATTTATCTGTAAATGCAGCAACTTTTAGTTTGAATACATTTACAGCGAATCGTGTAAGTGCCGGTGGTACTTTAACTGTGGCGGATGGTGCAACTTTAAGAATTGCAGGTTCAGGTACATTGCCATCTAATTTTTCAACCCATTCAATTGCAGCAACTAGTACTATTGAATACTTGGGTACTTCAACGCAAAATGTTGCGGCATTGAATTCTGATCAGAGTTATGGTAATTTAACTGTAACCAATAATGTAAAAACATTGCTAGGTGATACAAGAGTTAGAGGTACATTAACTTTTGGTGGTACGCCCAATCGCTTAAATATTGGTAATAATACATTAACCATTGAGGGGATTGTTACCGGTCAAACTACTACGCGTACATTTTCATGCAGCACAGGTAGCGAAATGATTATTAATGGCGCTCAAAATAGAACTATTTATTTTGATGCAACAACAAACGGCGTTACCAATCAACTTACAAACTTAACATTAAATCATTCTGGTTATGTAACCACAATGGGTTCAAACTTAATGATTAGTGGAAATTTGACTTTTACAAATGGTAAATTGGCCATCTCAACCCGTACACTTACTATTAAAGGTGATGTAATTAATACGGTTGCCGGTGGTTTAAGAGGTAGCACTAGCAGTAATTTAGTGATTAATGGTTCCACCAGTTTTACTTTGTCGATGGACCAAACAACACCAAATAGCTCAAATGCTTTAAGTGCATTTACCATAAATAGTGCAAATCAGGTAATTACAATGGGTAATAACTTGTATCAAAATGGTACCTTAACTTTTACCAATGGTAAATTGGCTATCAATGGAAATACATTAACATTTAGGGGTTCTGTGGTTAATACGGTAAGTGAAGGTTTGCGTGGAGGTAGCACAAGTAATTTAGTTTATTCAGGAACTACGATTAGTCCTAGCATTTCATTTGATCAAACTACTCCCGGCGTAACCAATGTAATTAATAATTTTACTATTTCTGCAACAGGTAGAACCGTTACGCTTTTAAATCCATTGCGTTTGGTAGGTACACATACGCCTACGAATGGGGTTTTAGCCTCTAATG
>JBJOQA010000420.1:0-9629 GCA_046050225.1 Bacteroidota bacterium
CTTTTAAAAATTAGCTTGCGAGGTTGCGCTAAACCGGTACACGAATGATGGCGGTAGTTCCTTCGTTTTCGATGGAGTCGTATTGCAAGTTACCATCTAACAACGCTACTCTGCTTTTTAAGTTGGACATGCCAATGCCGCCTTTTTTTTGTTGATTAATCCCCTTGCCATTGTCTTCCACCACCAAAAGCACATGGTTATTCATTTTGCGTAATTGTACCATTACTTCGGTAGCTTGGCTATGTTTAATGATGTTGTGTATAAGCTCTTGAAAGATGCGATAAAGCGTTATTTCGATTTTATTGGAAAGCCGTTCATTGGGCAGATTGCTATGAATTTCGAACTGTATGCCGGAGGGGGTTAAAATTTTTTGACAACTATCTTCAATAGCCAATTTTAAACCAAATTCTTTTAGGGTTAGCGGCATTAATTCGTGCGAAATATTTCTAATTTCCAAACAGATACGTGTTAACTCGTTCACCAAAGGCGCTTCAGCATTTTGCTGTTGCATGGCCAATTTTATCCCTACAATTTCTTGTGCGATACCATCGTGCAACTCTCGCCCGATGCGGGCTTTTTCTTTTTCCTCCCCTTCGATAAATGCATCGATGGCAATTTGTTTTTGGCGAGCTTTTTCTTTGGCTATACGCTTATTATTTTGGTGCAACAAGCCTAATACAATAAAGCCTGTTAGTAAAACGAGCGCACCGATTAAGTAATATAACCGTGTTTTTTTTTGTTGTTCGAGTTGAATTTGATATTGTAAAATTTGATTTTTGAACTTTGATTCGGATTCGGAGTAAGCTTGTGCGTTTATTTTTTGGTAATCGGCAGCCAACAACTGAAAGGCGGAATCGTTAAAATCATACGCCGCTTTAAATTGGCCGGATTTATACAATACGTTTCCATTCACATGAAAAAGATGTGTTTTGTCTTTACTGGTAATATTGCTATCTATGCCCAGTTGCAAGGCTTCTTTCATATAGTTTTGCGCCTCGGCATGGCGGCCGATTTCGCTTAAAAACTCGGCATAAAATGTTAGTACGCCTAAATAGGTATCGGCGTTTGATGCTTTGGAGAGGGTGAGCACTTTTTTATAATAGTAATCGGCACTATCATTTTTCTTTTGAAAATGTAAGCTAGTTGCGATTAAACGCAAAGTGCGCAAACCTTGCTCACTACCTAAAGCGTTTTGTTGTTGCAATGCGCGATAGGCTATGGCAAAAAACGAATCGGCTGTTTTAAAATTGCTGACAGTTTCTCGTTTTAAATAAGCTTCATCTAAGTAAATGGCGCCCAAATTGCTTGCGAGTTTAATTAGCCTTTCTGCATCTTTTTCTTGAACAGCCAAATTGAGACCTTGGCGCCAATTTTCGGCAGCTTTAAACTTATCATCTAAGTAATATTGTGCGTTACCCTTGGTATGTAAAACGCGGGCCAACAATTTGTTGTTTTTAGATTGCGTAAGTAAGGCGATACTTTGATTACAATAGTGAATGCAAGAATCGTATTGGGCTATTTGAAATTTCCTTTGCGCTATCAAGCTAGGCAAGGCAGCATTATTGGGCGCTGCGGCAAATGCAAGGTATAGTTTTGCAAGTGCTTTGGTTGGATCGGCAATGGTGTCGAACTGGGTATAGGTTTGGGCACTAACGGTGTTAGTAACCAGCAGCAGCCAGAAAAATATATATCGCATTACACAAAATAATTTTTAATAGAAACAGCTACGAGTTTGGAAAGTGTACTTACGCCAAATTTTTGCATGATCTTTTTTTTATGGGTATCCACCGTTGCCGTACTTAAAAATAGTTGTTTTGCAATTTCTTCGGTGGTGAGTCCTTCGCAATATTTACTCAATATTTCAACCTCGCGTTTGGTTAGTGCTTCTTTTAGATAATACTCGCTGTTGATATTTACTTTAATAGTAGCGGTATTGATATAGTTTACGGCATCTGAAATATACTTATTGTTGTTTTCAATGGCTTGCATGGCTCTAGCAATTTCCATGGCATCGCAGCTTTTATGTAAATAAGCATTTGCGCCATGTTCCATACTAGTATCTACATATTTTTTATCGGCCGTCATAGAAAGCATTAATATAGGCATGGCAAGGCCCCTGTTTCTTAATTGTTGCAGGGTAGAAAGCCCATCTCCTTCGGGCATATAAATATCTAAAAATATCCAAGCGGGTAGTTTGGTATTGCAGGCTTTTAGTACCTCTTGGCCGTTAGTAAAGATGCGAATATTGGTATAGCCTAATTGTTGCAATAAACTGCTGATTCCTTGGGCCACCATAATGTGGTCGTCGGCAATATAAATTAAGTCGCTTTTTATTTCCATGATCTTGGTTAAGATTGAAAGAGCTATACAAAACTCCAACATACGGTGCATATTAAAAATACACTAATTGGTGTATAGGAAACCTTTACGGTAGCAAGCAGTTTTGTGTAATTATAAATAAAAAAAAGTAAGATGAAAAAATTTTACCCTTTGTTCATTTTTACCTTGTTTAGTTATTACGGTATATCGGCACAAAATCCGGCAATCATACAAGCAGTTGGCGGTTCTATTTTAGAGCCGGCGCGTGACGAGCAAGTTGATTGGGTAAATAATAAATGGCAAGGTAAATTTTTTTATCAAGGTACCGGTTCGCCCACCAAACTCTGTGTAACGGATGGCACCAATACCGGAACCTATTTTGTGGCTGATATTGGCAACGGCGAATTAGTACATACAATACCGGCCAAGGATTTTATGTATATCATTACCAATCAATTGGTGAGCTTTTCTCCTTTTACTTATCAAGCAGAAATTTGGCGAAGCGACGGTACAGCTAGCGGTACCGTATTGGTAAAAACAATGCCGCAAATTGCCAGCGCCTCAATTTCAAATAACTGGACGAGTAATCGAAGAAATGAAAATTTTTCGGTGGTTAACAATCGCATGTATTTTGGCGGATACGATGCCGTTAACGGCGATGAGCTTTGGGTAACCGATGGTACTTTGGCAACAACGAAAATGATTAAAGACATTAAGCCGGGAGCCACCGGAAGTGCTCCTTGGGGATTTTGCCATATAAACAATGAGGTGTTTTTTTCGTGCATGGAAACGGGGTTAGAAAGAAAGTTATGGAAAACAGATGGCACGGAAGCCGGCACCGTGCAGGTAGCGGTACCGGAACCATTTTTTATGTTAGACTATGCTATTGGAAAGCTAGGCAACAAAATGGTTTTTTATGCACATAACACTATAGATGGTTATGAGCCCTACGTAAGCGATGGCACACCTGCGGGAACTTTCATGTTAAAAAACATACACCCTTCCGGCAATGCCAAATTAAATACGGTTCAATCTACTGAATGGAATATAGCCAATGGTTTCTGCTTCTTTATAGCATACAACGGAACGGCCAATGCCCTGTGGCGAACCGATGGTACAACAGCTGGCACCATTCAGTTAACCACAAATGCAGCCAATGTTTCAAGTGCCAATAGTGCACAATCCTATACCAACTCCGATGGCAAAACTTTGTGGATGTTGCAACATAGCCCTAGCAGAAACAGTAAACTCTTTAGAAGTAATGGCTATCCGGAAGGCACTTATATGGTAGCAACCGGCTTGAACTTACCCGACAAAATAGTGCTGTATAAAAATGCTGCTTGGTTTGCTGCTCGCCCAGCCGGCATTTCAGCTAATTTAGAGCCTTGGAGAAGTGGTGGTAACGCTGCAACTACGAATGTAGCCTTAGAAATTGCACCGGGTTTTCCAACAGGATATCCTACCCTTTTGTTTAGTAGTAACCCACATGGTTTTTTTGTAAACAATAATAAGTTACACTTTTTTGCCACGCCAAACGGCTCTTCCTCTTCATTAAACCTTTATCAATACAATGGTGATTTTACATTTAATGGCACGCAACTTGGAGGCCGCTGGCGCGATAGTGCGAATTGGAATAGCAGTATGCCGCCCGGTATAACCGATACAGTGTATATAAATAATGGAACGCCCAATGTGCTTAATATAAACGGGGCAACCGCCTATGCAGGCATATTAAATTTAGGCAGTGATGCAGTTGTTTCATTAACCAGTAGCACGGATAGCCTAATTGTATCTAATCAACTAAATGCCGGTAATAACAGCAGCTTTACCGGTAATGGCATATTGACTTTACGCAACAATATGGGCGATACGGTTCAAATAAATAATAGTGTTATCGCCAATAATGTTGCCATACAAAGTGATGCAAGGTTAAACAATGGTAATACAACTATCCAAAATCAAATTTTGCTCAGTCATGGAAAACTCCTTCTTCAAAACAATAATTTGATATTGGCAGGTACCACATCTGCAGCAACAGGTAACGATACTGCCTACATTGTAACTGATAGTTTGGGCAGTTTGCAAATAGAGCAAATTGGCGCAAGCGGCAGAACAAGCGCCACAACTTTTCCTATTGGAACGCTTAATAATTATGCTCCGGCAACCATTTCCAATTTGGGTGTAGCTGATCGGTTTAGCGCCAGGGTAATTGCCACTGTAAATCAAAATTACACAACCGATTATCCTACCGGATTGCCCTATGTTTCGGGGGCCGTCAACCATACCTGGTTCATCAATGAGGCAACAAATGGCGGCAGTAATGTTACTTTAACCGTACAATGGAAAGCTGCACAAGAGTTGCCCCAATTTAACCGACTAACAAGTCATTTGGCCCATTATACCGGCGGCACTTGGGATTTAGGACCGCAAACAAGTGCGATCGGTACTGATTGGTTGCGTGTAAGTAGAAACAATATTACCGGCTTTTCTCCTTTTGGCGTTGTAAATGCCAATACCATTTTGCCCCTGCATTGGTTATCATTTGGTGCTACACAATGCCGGCAAGGAAATATTTGTTTGCAATGGAATACAGCAAACGAACAACAAGTAGAACGATTTGAAATTGAGCGCAGCTCAGATGCTGTACTATTTACGCCCGTAGGATCTGTTCGTGCTCAAAACCGATCAACCAACGCTTATAGTTTTATTGATTTTACGGCAGCACTCAAAAATAGCAAACTGTATTACCGTCTCAAACAAATAGATGCTGATGGAAATTACCAATATAGTAGAATTGTTATGTTACAGTATAATGTAGCATCGCCCTCAATTTACCCCAACCCGGTTACTACCGAATTTAGTTTAAACGAATGGCAAACGATACAACAATTGCAGTTGTATCATTTAAATGGCCAGTTATTACAACAATGGGATCGAGTTCAACAAACCATTTCAATTGGGCATTATGCAAGGGGCATGTATATACTAAAAGTAGTTTCAAACAACGGGTTGATAAACTATATAAAAATACTAAAGCAATAATTGAATCACCTTTAACTGCATTAAAAATGAAAATGAAAATTATTCTCAGTTTAGCAACAGCGCTGCTCATTACTCAAATTGCTACGGCGCAACTTGGAAATATTTTTAAGAAGAAAAAAAACAAAACAGAAACGGCTAGTGATAGTGTTAACGACGGCAATGCCGGAAAAAAGAAAGGTAGTTTTATCAACAATGTTTTTGGTAAAAAAGAGGGCAATGCGCAACAAGACAGTTTATTGAAAGCAGGATTAACGTATGCAGATTTTAAAGATAGATACAAACCACATTTTCAAACGCCGTATGCGCACATCAGGGGTGTAAAATTGGCCGGCACGATGGAAGCAAAATATTTGGCCAGTACTATTACCGGCTATGTAAATAGTGGCGATGCAGAAAATGTTAATCGGCATTTATCGAGCATAGATCGTTATAAAATGGGCGAAATATTGAATCAATTAAAGCCAGATGTATTGGTAAAATGTTTAAATATGATGGAAGGAGAATGGGCTATTGAATTGATTTGGTTTGCCAATGAAAAGACGTATAAAAATGCAGTGATTGGCGTTGAAAAAATTAGAAATTATTAATGTCGATGTATAAATTATTTTTCATTTTGATAGCGCTACTTCCTTTGTATAGTAAGGCGCAATATGGCGATGCGTATCATGCACCCAATACCATGGAGATTAATAGAAATAGTCAAGCGCGGCAAACCGCTGAGATGAATCGCCATTATGAAAGTATGCGGCCCAGCCGATCGGGAAGTACATCAATAGGAAATGTAAGCTCGGGCAGTGCAACACCCTTTGATTTTTCTGTATATAAAAAACCAAGTAAAACATTGGCCGAAATAGAAAATGAAAAGCGATTATTACGCGCCAAAGAACGGAGATTGGATAGTATGGCAAAAGTATATGAAGCCAATGATAAGGCTTGGGAAGCCGGAGTAGACAATTATAATCAAAATTTATTTAACGGAAATAATTCAAATTATAGTTTTGATACACGCCTTTATTGTTTGAATAAAGCTGCTGCATTTATAGATAGTGTTAATAACCAAATAAAGGCAGTTTGGAAAGAGCAACGCAGAAGAAGTGCCCCGCCGCTGAATAGTTTGGATATTGTAAATTATGTGAAAGCCGCTTTGTATTTAGAGCATAAAAAATACGCCAATGCGTATACCTATTTTAAACTATGCGAGGGCGGAACAAAATTTAGTGACGTTCAAATAAACAAAATAAAGCGGTTAGCGGCTTATTGTGCTTTAATAGTAGAGCCCGACAAAGGCGAAGTACTTAAAAAATGTAATGCTTTGCAATTAGCCGATTCGTTGGCTATTCATTATAAAGCTTACGCCTACTTTTTAAATCAACAACCGGATAGTGCGCTTAATTCCTATTCTAATTTTATAGCAGCTCATCCCGAATTAGATCATGGTACCTCTCTTAATATACAATCGGCATGTGTTGCCCTATATTTATTGCAAGGAAATAAGCAAGCGGCCTTGGCACTTTACAATAGCAAGAGCACTGCAAAAGTAAATTCGGCAGAAACCCTAAAAAAAATAATTGCAGATGTTTTGCTTTTGCAGGTTACCGAGGATATGGCAGCCTATGATTTTAACCTGCCGGTTTGGACGCTATTTCAATTAGATCTTTTATGCCTTCTAACTCCCGAAAACAAAACGGTAATAGATTGGCGTGCAAAGTTGAAAGCAGAATTGAAATAAGCAAATACCGGCGAAACTGGCATTAAAACTTGAATACCTTATTTATCGGGCCCGCGTTAGGGATTGTAGTGGAAATCTTTTTTGTGAGGCACGAACAAAAAAATTGGAGCGAAAAGCCCGACCCGCAGGGGAACGCCCCAAAAACAAAAATGCATGCTAGCTTCTTGTTACAACAAACTAACATGCATTTTGATAAAATTAAGCAATCATTGCTGTGTACTTCTGTTTGTTTTCGAGTATCACCCACAAATTAATTAGCATTAAAACAAGGGCAATTGGCAAGCCGGATGGCGCATTGAAAATATGCGTGAGTAAAATACCCACCATAATGGGAAAAATCATGATGGCTGCAAGGGCTCTAAATTTTTTGACAATGAAAAGTGCACCGGCAATAACTTCTACGGCACCCACTAACGGAAGCAGCCATTTTGTTGCCGTAAAACAGGTGAACAAATTCACCAAGTTTTCGGGCAAATCTTTCGGCATGGGCATGTAGTTGAAAAATTTGTTGAGGCCGGAGTTGATAAACATTAAGCCAAATAAAAGGCTAACTACGAATAAAAATTTTTGTTTCATGCGAATGGGCTTTGGTTGATTAAAAAAGCTATACAACAATTTTTGGTTGAATAAAGAAGCCAATGTAAAATTAAAAATCGTTAAATCATAACTTTAGGTTTTTTTATTTCCAAACATGTTGATGTGCTGAATCTGCTATTTTATGGCATAGAAAACAATTGCTAAAAAATGGATGCTTTTTGAAATTTAGCTTTGGTCAATTTTTTAAACAAGCATTTTGATGATAGCCGGAACGACGATGCAAAAACGAATGAATAGTAAAGTAATTCCCATTAAAAAGGGCGCCCAATGGCGCCCTTGACATCCCGTAATCCACTTCTATAAAACCAAAATTTGTTTTGCAAAACTATTTTTATCTCCAAATCGGATAAAGTAGGTTCCTTTTGTTAGTCCGCTAATTTGTGTTGTATTTCCGGGTACCAAATAACCTTTTTGTATTTGTTTTCCGGATGCATCCAGCAGCAAATAATGTAAATTGCCCAAACCTTGGAAGCTTAGATTTACCGGCCCGCTTGCAGGTATGGGCCAAATACTTACCTTATCATTTTCTGCAAAAGAGCCATTAACTGATTTTATTTCAGACCATGTTTTATTTCCATCAATATCCACTTGCCTAATGCGATAAAAAGCGATTGCGTGATAGGCATTGCTATCAATTGCCTCATAGTTTAATGGAACAAAACTTGATCCGTTAATGGCCTTAGAAGCAATAAATCGAATAGGTTTAAAGTCGGTTTCATGAGCTAATTTTCGTTCAATAAAAAATCCGGCATTGACCAACTCTTGTTGTGTACGCCAAGTAAGCAAAACTTGATTTTCATTTTTGCGCTGTGCAAAAAACTGAAAGCCAAGTACCGGCAAAACACCCGAACCGTTTGTGGGTTGCAAAACGCCTAATGTTAAGGTTGGTGTACCATTGAATGTATGAATCATCGTTTCGCCTATACTCCAGTCGATTGATAAATTAGAACTAATGTAGGTTCCTCCGCCCGCATTGATTGTTGCCGGAAATATTTGTTGCGCATGGCAAATGGAAAGCCAGCAACTAAAAAATATTGTGAGTTTTATTTTCATTGTTTTGTGTTTAATCTTCAAAAACAAGATGACCGGTGAAGAAATTTTCGGTTGATTCAGCTAAGGCTAAGTTTCTTGCAGCAGCCACTACTGCTTCATTGTCTTGTGCTACTTCAATCCAGATTTCATCCCCTGCTAAAAAATGAAAATCTCCACTAATTGATAAGGTTACTTTTTGGGTAAAAGCGCTATTACTAGAGGCCATGTCGGCAGCACCATAGCGAATCGTTTTTTGACTAATTACGCCATTTCTTTTATACACAATTCTAATATTAGCGCGTACGGCATAATTTAAAAACTCTTTGAATGCTACTTGGGTATCAAAATGGTATAAACCCGAAACCGGTGCTACATAAACAGCAGGTGTAGCGGCTGTAGCAGGCGTGAAATTGCTATTTGCATCATACTCTTCGGTTTTGAACGGAACTCGAACCCAAACATTTGGGGAGACGTTAACCGCCAATCCGGCATTTGCTGAAAACCCAATTTTCTTTGATTCAAAAGGCTTCATCCAAGTAGCATTCCCTTGAGCATCGCTTGTAAGTACTTTTCCAAGACCCGGTGTTTGCGGTACGCCATGAATTTTCATAGCACCAATAACATCTAATGCAATAGCACCATTGACTGCTTCGGCCTTCACCCCAATAGCACCAGCAATAGGCGCCGATCCGGCCACGCCAGCCTTACCCGAAAAATAGGTTGTACCAAAAACCCCGTCATTATAGGTGGAGAATCCATAAACGCCATTTCCATTATTTGAAATGCCTTCAACTCCGATATTGCTATCTGATGATCCATAAACACCGATATGGGTTTGGGAAGTACCAACAATTCCAAAAAAATTGGTGGAAACACCTTTAACGCCAATTGAATTGGATTCACCATCACC
>JBJOQA010000421.1:0-8369 GCA_046050225.1 Bacteroidota bacterium
GCTTTAGCGGTGATGCAGCTTCTAAACGCGCAGCCATTAAAGCTTGGGCTTACTGGTGGAAAGGTTATGCTTATAGCAGAATCGGTTCTATCTACTATGCAGGTATCATTAACGATCAAGCATTTACAACAAATGGTAATTATGTATCTAAAGAAGCAATTATCGCCTAAGCAAATTCAAATTTGGATAAGGCTGTAACTGCTGCTAATGAGGCTCCAAGTGATGCTGAATTTGAAGCACAATTAGGTGTAATTATTCCTGATGAATATCAAATGGGTAAAGGGTTTCCACAAAGCCCAACTCAGTTAGCACACAACGTAAATTCATTAAAAGCACGTAATATTTTAGTAAATAAAACTACTGCTGCAATGACTGCTGCTGATTGGAATAATGTTTTAACATTAGCTAATTCTGGTATCACCGAAAGCGATAATGTATTCACTATTCGTTCTGATGCACAAGGTCAAATTTTGGCCTCTAACCAAATTGTAATGGGCCGCACCCAATCTAATATTGCAGGTGGTGCTACTTACAAATTGAGCGAAAGATGGGTACAAGAATTTAAAGCAGGTGATTTACGTAAAGATCAAAACGTTAAATTAACTACTCCATATTTGGGTCAAGCTGATCGTGGAAACGCTCACTTTACACGTTATGCATTAGTGGATGGTGGTACCGGTTTAGATGGCGTAGCTATTTATGCCGATGCAACTCCTGGCGAATACGAAATGTATATCGCTGTTAACTATGAAGAAAATCAATTGATGAAAGCAGAAGCTTTAATCAATACCAATCAAATTGAACAAGGTTTAGCAATTATCGATGGTATTCGCACTTTGCAAGGTGCTGGTCTTCCTGCTGTTGCAGGTACCGGTTTAACTTTGGCTCAAGCTAAAGAAGAATTGCGTCGCGAACGTCGTATCGTTTGTGCTTTCCGTGGTTTGTCTTTCTACGACGCTCGTCGTTGGGGAGTTTCTGAACCAGGATCTACTCGTACAGGTGCTGTTTTAGTAAGCAACACCGGTGCTGTAAGTACCAATGGTACCATTGAATACGGATTCTTAGATTATTGGGATGTTCCGGATAATGAGTTGGTTTACAACCCAGCTGCCGGTAGTAGCGCTCCAGTAAAAAATCCTAAATAATTTCAACTATTGTTGATTTCCAAAACGCCCGGTATGTACCGGGCGTTTTGTTTTGGTAACATTCGCTTAACATTCAATTTACAATTCGGTAACATTCCCGATACATTGTGTTAACATAACTATGGTCTCTTTGCAGTAAATATTAATTGCATGAGATTCTTAAGGTTTACACTGTTTTTATTGCTTATTTCCTTAACCTCCCTTGCCCAAAAAGGAAAGGTTGAAGGTAAAATAACCGACGAAAAAACCGGGCAGCCCCTCGCAAGTGCCTCTATCATGATCAAAGGATCGAATAAAGGCGTTTCTACTGATTTAGAAGGCCACTATGTTATTACGGTGGATGCCGGAAAAAAAGTAGTATTGATTTATTCTTACGAAGGAAGTTCTAAAGAGGTACAGGATATTGAAGTGGTGGAAGGAAAAACAACTTTTCAAGATGTAGTTTTAGAAAGAAAAGTAAAAACAAACAAAGAAGTAATCGTTCGTGCTGTTTCCGCTAAAAAAGAAACCGTTGCAGCCCTAGTTACTTTTCAAAAAAATACCAACACCGTAGCTTCGGTAATCTCTGCTGAAGCAATTCGTAGATCGCCTGATAAAAACACCGGTGAAGTTTTAAAACGTGTTCCCGGAGCATCTGTGCAAGAAGGTAAATATTTAGTTATTCGTGGCTTGGCAGATCGTTATAATCAATCCATGTTAAACGGTATTTTGTTAAGCAGCACTGAACCGGATCGTAAAACTTTCAGCTTCGATATCTTTCCTGCTTCTATGATTGATAATATCGTTATCAATAAGGCATTTGTTCCTGAATTACCGGGCGAATGGGCTGGGGGCTTGGTTCAAGTTCAAACAAAAGATATCCCTTCAACTAATTTTTTACAATTACAATTAGGTACCGGGTTCAATACACAAACTATCGGAAAAGATTTTTTACAAGCACCGGGTGGTAAACTAGATTGGTTAGGTATTGCCGATAATGCACGCGCTTTACCTTCCGGATTACCAACCAAAGGAGCTTTTGCTAACCTTTCGCAAGCCGAACAAAATGAGTGGGGTAAAAAATTTAGAAATGCCTGGACACCACTCTCTACCGCGGCTCCTATTAACACTTCCTTTCAATTAAATGGAGGTTTCTCCGGTAAATTATTTAATAAAAAAATCGGAGGGGTGTTAGCTATAATCTATAATCAAAGTAATCGCCGCTTACCTTTTGAGAATGCAGTAATTGCTAATAATGATGGTACGCTTGATTTGTTTTACAACAACAATAAATATTCAAGAGATATATTGGCAGGCGCCCTAGGTAACTTTACATTACAACTGAATAATAACAATAAAATTTCTTGGCGTAATATCATCAATATCAATAGTAGTGATTTCGTAGTTGATCGTTTTGATGGTCGCGACTTCATATTAGGACCGGGCACAGGGGATAAAGTAAAAGCTACAGAAATGGGCTTTAAACAAAATACTTTTTTTAATACGCAATTAACCGGAGAACATACCCTATCTAAATGGGATACAAAAGTTAAGTGGTATGGAGGATTCAATATTTTAGATCAATACATTCCTGACCAAAGAAGATTGTTTTATACCCAAGATGAAAACAATACTTCTGCACCTTTCTATGCATTAATTGGTTCGGGTAGTAGCCAAAAAAGCGGTAGTATTTTTTATAGTTTTTTAAATGATTATATCTATAACACCGGATTAGATGTTACCAAAACCTTTGAATGGTTAGGAAATAAACAATCAGTAAAAGCCGGATATTTATTTCAAGTAAAGGATCGTTTATTTGATAGTCGTCCTTTCTTCTTAAATACATTGGATAACGGTATTCGTACTTTAAATTCTGATCAAATCTTTGCAGCACAAAACTTCGGTACTACAACCGATAAGGTACAATTTGGAGAGCTTACCGGTAAATCTTTGCGCTACTTAGCAAATACCATTATGAACGCCGGATATCTGCAATTTGATAATCAATTTGGTTCTAAATTTCGTTTAGTATGGGGCGTTAGAGTAGAAGACTACGATCAATTGGTAGGCAGTACCAATAAAAATGATGAGCGCTTTGTGAATACACGTGTTACCGACTTTTTGCCCGGTTTTAATCTTACCTATAAATTAAATTCAAAAACAAATATCCGCTTTAGCGGAAGCCAAACAGTAGCTCGTCCGGAGTTTAGAGAGCTAAGTCCGTTCGCTTTCTACGATTTCGAATTGAATGCGCAGGTGGTGGGTAATAGCAAAGCGCGTCGTACTAAAATTACCAATGCAGATTTGCGTTACGAATGGTATCCACGCGGTGGCGAAATCATCACCGTAGGTGCATTTTACAAATATTTTGTTGATCCTATTGAGTACTATTTTAATCGTACCGGTCCGGCAACCAACACCTTCAATATTGCCAATACCAATCAGGCAAATGTGTTTGGTGTAGAATTTGAAATCAGAAAGAAGTTAGATCAAGTGAGCAGTGTTTTGAAAAACTTTACGGTAACCAGTAATGTGAGTTATATCCATAGTCGCGTGAAAGATACCGTTGCATTGAATCGCCCACTACAAGGACAAAGTCCTTATTTAATCAATGCAGGTTTGCAATACGACTTAGAGAAAAAAGGATTCAGTGCCACTTTATTGTTTAATCAAATTGGAAGAAGAATTCTATTTGTAGGTAACGAAGCGGTATCCGATATATGGGAAAATCCTCGCCCTTTATTAGACTTCCAAGTTGCACAAAAAATCTTGAATAAGAAGGGTGAAATCAAATTAAATATTAGCGACATCTTGAACAAGCGTGCCGATTTTTATCACGACTTAAATGCAGATGGTAAATACGCTTCAGATAGTAAGGACGTGTTGGCAATTAGTAGAAACTATGGTACCAATGTGAGTATTTCCTTCACTTATAATTTCAAATAATTCATTTAAATATCAACCAAACAATGAAACGTTTAACATTAACTGCACTTGCTGCAGTGTTATTGGCAACCGGTTGCCGTAAGATTGAGGTAGATGATAACGGTACAAGCAATACCGGCAATAATTCCGGCACTACCGAAAATCTTGTTATCTCCGGTAAAATCAATGCCGACCGTACTTTAAAAACAGGTAATACCTATACCTTGCGCGGAATTGCCTATGTGGTAGATGGCGCTAAATTAACCATCGAACCGGGTGTAATCATTCAAGGTGAAAAATCTTCTCGCGGAACCTTGGTAATTACAAGAGGTAGTCAAATTATTGCAAATGGTACTGCCGAAAAACCAATCGTTTTTACAAGCAACGCAACAACACCAACTCGCGGTGATTGGGGTGGATTGGTGATTTGCGGAAGAGCTAAAACCAATAACAGTTTTAATGGTGTTGTAGGTGTTGGTGAAGTAGAAGGTGGTATTAACAATGCAGAAGGTTTAGGTTTATATGGCGGTGCAGATGATAACGACAACAGTGGAAGTTTGAAATTTGTACGTGTTGAATATGCTGGATACGCTTATTTACCGGACAAAGAATTGAATGGTATTACTTTTTGTGCAGTAGGTAAAGGTACTGAAGTGGACTATGTTGAAGTTAGTTATGCAAATGACGATAGTTTTGAATGGTTTGGCGGTACCGTAGACTGTAAGCACTTAATTGCCTATAGAGGTCTGGATGATGATTTTGATACCGATAATGGCTTCTCCGGTCGCGTTCAATTCGCAATCGGTTTCAGAGATAGTTTAGTGGCTGATATTAGCGGTAGTAATGGATTTGAATCAGATAATGATGCCGGTGGAAGTGCCTTAAACCCGCAAACCAGTGCGGTATTCAGTAATGTTACCTTAGTGGGCCCACGCGAAAACACAACCAATATCGGTAACTCTAACTATAAAAGAGGATTGCATATTCGTCGTAATAGCTCATTAAGCCTTTTCAATTCTATTGTAATGGGATGGCCAACCGGCTGGTTGTTAGACGCAAGTACCGGAACGCCAACAGATCTTAATATTACTGCAGCTACTCCTCGTTTAGTTGTAGAAAACACTATTCTTGCAGGAAACAATACAGCCTTAAGTTATACTGCTAGTTCGGCTGCTCCAACCGGTTGGACAATTGCGGATCTTACAACTTATTTTAATCGTGCAACAGGCGGTAACAATATTTTGCCAACAACTTCTGATGTTAAATTAACGGCTCCGTTTAAATATGATGGTACCGTTGATTTTAACCCGGCTGCAGGTTCACCTGCCTTAACAGGTGGTGGATTTACTAGCCCTAAAGTTGCCGCTTGGTTTACTGCCACCGCCTACAGAGGTGCTTGTGGTTCAGGCGATACTTGGTGGAAAAATTGGACTAGATTTTAATTGTTTTTTAGTTAGTTATATAGCAGCCTTCGGGCTGCTTTTTTTTGCCTATGAAGTAACAGTTTAGTAACGCTTGCTTCATATTTGCTTAACATACCTAGTTTAATTTGCGGCTCAATTCGCGTTACTCCTATAAGCATAGCAATCTGAAACAAGTTCCTTAAGCAAGTACAATTTCTCATGCTTGTACCACGCAACATTCCTGTTGGGTGGTTTTTTGTTTTTAGTAGGTAAGGTCTTGCAAGAAAAGATTATTTTAGATGGAAGAATAACGCCTTCTCTAAAATCATGCATATGAAATTTTGTAGCTATCTCCATCAAATAGGATTATTTGCAGTAACGATTTTTTTGCTCAGTTGTAAATCCTACTTGCAATATGATCATATCATCAGAAATGCCATGATTTATGATGGCACTGGCAGTGAAGGCTATCGTGCCGATATCGGTATAAATGCCGATACCATTGCGTTTATTGGTGATTTATCAAAATCAAAAGGAAAGCTTGAAACGGATGCTAAGGGAATGGCGGTGGCACCCGGGTTTATTAATATGTTGAGTTGGGCCAATCAAAGTTTATTAATTGATGGTAAAAGTGAAAGCGATTTGCTGCAAGGCGTAACACTAGAAGTGATGGGAGAGGGTGAAAGCATGGGCCCTTTGAATGCCGGCATGAAGGCAGAGATGATCGCCGATATGAAGGAAAGTAAAGTGGATGTTTCTTGGACTACGTTAGGTGAATATTTGAATCATCTAGAGAAAAAAGGGATTAGTTGTAATGTAGCTTCTTTTGTTGGAGCCACTACCTTGCGAATTCATGTGGTGGGTGAAGATGATCGCCAGGCAACTGATGCAGAATTGGATAGTATGAAACTACTCGTTCGTCAGGCCATGGAAGAAGGTGCAATGGGTGTGGGAAGTTCGTTAATTTACCCGCCCGCATTTTTTGCCAGTACAAAAGAGTTAACTGAATTATGCAAAGCAGCTTCAACCTATAATGGGATGTATATTTCGCATATGCGCAGTGAAGGTAATAAGTTGTATGATGCTGTTGAAGAGTTGATGACCATTGCCAATGACGCAAAAATTCGTGCAGAAATTTATCATTTAAAAGCGGCCGGAAAAGCGAACTGGCTTAAAATGGATAGTGTGATTCATCGCATTGAACGAGCCCAAAAAGAAGGGTTGGAAGTAACTGCCAATATGTATAACTATACCGCCGGCGGAACAGGGTTAACCGCATGTTTGCCACCTGCTTTGCAGGATGGAGGTTTTGGTAAATTGTGGCAGCGTTTGCATGATGCTAACGTTCGCGCACAAACGAAAAAAGCAATCAATACCAATGCAATGGATTGGGAAAACTTTTTTGTTGCAGCAGGTTCACCGGAGAATATTTTGCTCGTTGGATTTACCAAAGATTCTTTGAGAAAATATACCGGCAAAACTTTGCTAGAAGTAGCCCAGTTGAAAGGCACACCTGTAGAAGAAACATTGATGGATTTAATAATTCAAGATAGCTCAAGGATTGGTACTATTTACTTTTTAATGGATGAACAAAATTTACGAAAACAGATTGTGCAGCCTTGGATGGGATTTGGTAGTGATGAAGGTTCTTATACCAATCATCCTGCTTTTTTAAAATCAAATGCACATCCTCGGGCATATGGCAACTTTGCAAAAGTTTTGGCCAAGTATTGCAGAGAAGAAAAGTTAATTAGTTTACCTGAAGCTATTCGAAAATTATCCGGCTTATCAGCACAAAAACTTCGCTTGCAAAAAAGGGGTGTGCTGAAAGTGGGTTATTTTGCGGATGTAATCATTTTTGATCCGCAAAAAATTCAAGACCATGCTACATTTAGTGAACCCCGACAATTTGCTACCGGCATGCAACATGTTTTTGTAAATGGAAAACAAGTAATACAAGATGGGAAACATACCGGTGTGTTTTCAGGTAGATTTGTAAAAGGACCGGGGTGGAAACAAAATTTATAATTCACTTAATCAACGATTGATTTATTATATGCAACTACAAATTCGTCCAGCAATAAAAGATGATTGTGCAAGAATGATGGAACTCATACAAGAGTTGGCTGTTTATGAAAAAGCACCGGATGAAGTAACCGTAACATTTGAGCATTTTGTAGAAAGTGGTTTTGGGCCAAATCCTGTTTGGTGGGCCTGGGTGGCCGAATTTGATGGAAAAGTGGAAGGATTTGCGCTTTATTATATTCGGTACAGCACTTGGAAGGGGCAAAGAATTTACCTGGAAGATTTATTGGTTACCGAAAAGATGCGGGGTAAAGGGGCCGGTAAACTACTATTGGATCAATTGATAGCGATTGCCAAATCGAATGGTTATGCCGGCATCACTTGGCAAGTTTTAGAATGGAATGAACCTGCAATTAACTTTTACCAAAAATTTGATCAGGTAACGTTTGATGGAGAATGGGTGAATTGTTCGATTAATTTTTAAGTTGACACCCCGAGTTGAAATCGGTCACTAATGGATTGGCGCAAGAATGAGGCTTCGGATTTTGTGCTTAGCTTCTTGTGCCATTGTGATTTCATTTCCATCTAGCGCAGCGGCGGAAGCATCGCAAACCTTAAACTTTAGACCTTAAACTTTAAACTTGCCTCTTCTAGCGAAGCGGCGAACGAACAACGACTTAAACGATTCAAACGTTTAAACGCCCGCCCATCCAGCAAAGCGGCGAACGCATCCCAAACCTTAAACTTTAAACCTTTAAACCTTAAACGTTCAAACGATTCAAACGATTTTAACAATCAAACGTTTCCTATCTTTGCGCCATGCTAACGATCAGCCAACGTGGCCAACACATGCCACCCTCGCCCATTCGCAAACTCGTTCCATACGCCGAAG
>JBJOQA010000422.1:0-3318 GCA_046050225.1 Bacteroidota bacterium
CAAATACATTCTATTTTTACTATATTTATAAAAAAATATAAATATAGTAGCATGCAATTGTTGAAAAAAATTACGCCCCTTTTTGTTTCTATTTTCATTTTACAAAACGTATCTGCCCAAAAAAATTTAAAATCAGCAACGCTGATTACACTAGATGGGAAAGAAATTAATGGTTTTGTAAACGACAAAGAAACATATGCCACACCTGCTAGTTTTTCGTTTAAATCAAACGAAGAAACAAATTTTAAAACCTACAAGCCTGAACAAATTCGTGAGATTACTATTGAACAAAAAAATCGATATGTTTCGGCAATTGTAAACCTTGATCAAACGCAACAAGATATTGATGTTTCAAATCCTGCCGATAGTGCCTCTTATATAAAAACACTCGTTCAGGTTCCAATTTTTTTACAAGCAGAACTAATTTCATCCAAAATGAGTTTATATGCATATATCGATCACAAAACTCATTTTTTTGTAAAGAAAGGCGACGGTTCATTTACTGAATTAATTTATCGAAAATATAAAACCACACTCAATGATGGTAGCTATCGCGAGAAGGAGGATAATATCTATGTTCGACAATTACAATTTTTGTTTGACGACTGCACAGATGTAGCACAAAACATGATTGATTTACATTACACAGCTTCTTCCATCTCGCGTTTGATAAACAATTACAATACACAATGTACACCTGCAAGTGCCACAATTTTTCTGCATAAAACAGAAGGATTACGCTTTCAATTTGGCCTAATAGCAGGCGTTAGTAGTAGTTCGCTAAAAATAACGCCCAATGGAGAAAATCTTGGTTCTACCTTAATTTTCAATCAAAATTTCACTGGCACTACCACGCTGGCATTCGGTATTAGACTAAAGGGAATTTTACCGGGACAACAACAAAAAATTTCACTTCTTGCAGACGTTTTTTATAGCCAGTATAAAGGACAGGTACAAAAACAAGTAAACTATGTTTCTTCAAATTTTTACACAAACAGGAAGATTGAATTAGCTTTTTCAATGATCAACACCAATTTATTAGTAAACTATGACTTCAAAAAATCAGCAATTTGGTCCCCACATATAAATGCCGGCTTAGGTTTTAGTTTAACCAATTTAACCAATAGCGATAACACCACTTCTGAATATTTAAATGGCACCACCACCGTGCGTGTAGCACCTGCATTTGGTAGCGGCAGCGGCATTAAAAAATTGAATCCGTCAATTGTAATCGGCGCTGGTTTTAATGTCAAACAATTTGTGATTGATTATAGACTCAATATTTTGAGTAATACCTCAGCCTCCTCGAATTACAAAATACCGGTAATGAATCATAGCCTACTTTTAGGATACAATTTTTAAAAAAATTCAAACCTATTAAATAAAAAAACTCCCCTACAATTTTGCAGGGGAGTTTGTATTTTAAGTAGCTACATTAATTATTCAGCAGCCGGTGCTTGCCCACCTTGCTCTCCTTGTGGTCTTTCGGCACGAGGTTCGCGTTGTGGATGACCGCCACGATGATCGCCTCTTGGAGCACCACCTTCAGGGCGTCCGCTTGGTTGACCTTCGGGTTTTGGCATTAACACCTTGCGGCTTAACTTGAATTTACCGGTGCGAGGATCAACATCTAACAATTTCACTTTCACCTTATCACCTTCTTTGAAAATGCCATCCATTGTTTCGAGGCGCTTCCAACTGATTTCGCTAATATGTAACAATCCTTCTTTCTTCGGCAAGAACTCAACAAAAGCACCAAATTCTTTAATGCTTTTAACGGTTCCTTCGTAAGTTTCACCAACAACCGGAACAGCTACTAAGCCGCGAACCCAATTGTAAGCTTTATCCAAACCTTCTTTGTTTACTGAGAAGATACTGATTTCGCCTTGGTTATTAACTTCTTCGATATTAATGGTAGTGCCGGTTTCGCGTTGAATTTCTTGAATTACTTTACCACCCGGTCCGATTACTGCACCGATATATTCTTTATCGATATTGAATTTAACCATGCGCGGTGCATGCGGCTTCACATCTTCACGATGATCAGGCATACAATTGTACATCGCGTCCAAAATATGTAAACGACCTTTGCGAGCTTGCTCCAAAGCCTGACGCATGATGTCCATGCTCAAACCATCCACCTTGATATCCATTTGCACACCGCAAATACCATCACGTGTACCGGTTACTTTAAAATCCATATCCCCTAAGTGATCTTCATCACCCAAGATGTCGGTTAAAACAGCAAATTGCTCACCCTTTTTAATCAATCCCATGGCAACACCACTAACGTGCTTTTTAATAGGAACACCAGCATCCATTAATGCTAATGAACCGGCACAAACAGTGGCCATTGAAGAAGAACCATTACTTTCTAAGATATCACTTACCACACGTACAGTGTAAGGATAATCTTTACCCGGCATCATTTGTTTTAATGAACGCATAGCCAAGTTACCATGACCAACTTCGCGGCGACCAACACCGCGCATCATTTTAACTTCACCTGTTGAAAACGGTGGGAAGTTATAATGCAAGATGAATTTGGTAAACTCTGATTTATGTGCACTTTCCACTAATAATTCGTCTAATGGTGTACCAAAGGTTACGGTAGTTAATGATTGGGTTTCACCGCGCGTGAATAAAGATGAACCGTGTGGTGTTGGAAGGATATTCGTTTCCATAGAAAGTTGGCGAATATCTTCAGTACCACGACCATCCAAACGCTTACGATCATTTAAGATCATATCGCGAACAACATTGTATTGCAATTCGCCGAAATAGTAACCAATTAAAGCGCGATCAGCATCAGCTTCTTCGGCCAAAGCCAATTTCACTTCTGCTTCCAATGCTTTAAATGCATCACTTCTTTCGTGCTTAGCACTAGCTGAAGCAGAAATTGCATACATTTTATCTTTCGCTAAAGCGATAACTTTTTCGTTAATAGCTTCATTGCGATATGGTTTGGTATATTCTCTTTTACCTTGTAAGCCTAATTTTTCACGCAATTCTTGTTGCGCTTTAATTTGAATACGGATAGCATCGTGCGCCAATTCTAAAGCTTTTACTAAGTCTTCTTCTTGACACTCTTTTGCTTCACCTTCCACCATCATGATATTTTTCTCAGTAGCGGCGATGATAAATTCCAAATCGCTTTTTTCTAATTCTGCACGCGTTGGATTAACGATGAACTGACCATCAACACGACCGATACGTACTTCAGAAATAATTTCTTGAACAGGAATATCAGAAACAGCCAATGCAGCAGAAGCAGCTAAACAAGCTAATGCATCCGGTAAAACTTCAGCATCGCTAGAT
>JBJOQA010000423.1:0-7668 GCA_046050225.1 Bacteroidota bacterium
TTAAGCCTCCAATCATTACAATCGCCAAAGGCGAGATAAGCGGATTGGTTGAAATAGCAATAGGTAGTAAACCGCCAATCGCTGTAAAAGAAGTAAGTATAATTGGCAAAAAGCGAATCTCACCTGCTTCTTTTATTGCTTGTTCAAGCGGCATGCCTTCTGCGCGTAATTGATTGGTAAAATCAACTAGCAAGATGGTGTTTTTTACCTCAATCCCGGCAAGGGCAATCATACCAATAGTAGCTACAAAAGATAAACTGTTACCGGTTAACCATAAAGCGATTGCGGCACCTACTATGCCTAAAGGAATAACCGATAAAACAATTAAAGTGCTTTTAAAAGTTTTAAATTCCAAAATCAAAACAGCAATAAATAAAAACACGGTAATAATAATAATGCTGCCAAAGCCACCAAAACTTTCTTGTCTGCTTTCTACTTCACCCCCCATTTGATAGCGGTAACCTGCCGGAAGTTTAAGCTGATCCATTTGTTTAATTACATCATTGATCACCGATTCGTTGAGATACCCTTTTTGAACAAAACAACTAACACTTACGGTACGTGATTTGTTCATATGGTTAATACTAGATGGAGATGTTTCTAATTGAATGTTGGCTAATTGGGATAAAGGGATAGCAGTACCGTTGATGTTGTTTACATACAATTGATCTAACACTTGTAAAGACGGATACATTGGTCTGGGACGCGATACCATAATGTTGTAATCATCGCCGTTTGCGGTGGTAAATTTGCCCATATCTAGTCCGGCAATTGCCAAACGCACGGTTTTATCTATGTAAACAGTAGGAACTCCCAAAGTGCTGGCCTTTTCTTTATTAATGTTTACACGGATATCGGATTTTAAATTTTTTACAGGATTTTTCGTGTAAATCGTGCCGTTCGTTTTGTTGAGTAATTCTTCAACGCGTAAAGAAATTTGTCGAAGTGTATCTAAATTTTCGCCATAAAGACGCACTTCTACCGGAGCTACCACCGGCGGACCTTGTTCAAAGTTTTTTACTTCTACACGTGCATCGGGGTACTGTTTCCAGCGGTTACGTAGCATTTCAATAATTTCCAATTTGCGGGATGGAGAGGTTTTCTCTTCTAATTGAACAAATAGTTCGGCAAAATCGGCGCGCTCATTTTCAGGTATAACGTTATAGTATATACGCGGATTTCCTTTGCCGGTGTTGCTGGATACATATTTTACTTCCGGAATTGCAAGTAAACCCTTTTCAATATTGCGCGCAATTGAATCGGTATAACGTAAATTGGATTGTAATGCACTGTTTACATTTACCACAAATTGTGGTTTTTCTGAAGCCGGAAATAAACTAAAACCAATTACTGGAAACAGGGCCACCGAGGCACCAAAAATGGCGATGGCAATCAGCAAGGTAAGTACCGGTTTTTTAAGGGCTACTTCTAAAAGTTTACTATAACTGCCGGATATTAATTTTTTGAGTGCACGTAAAAAGATATTGCCATCCGGATGACCGGTGTGCTGCTTTAGCAAACGACTTGATAAAAATGGCACAACCGTTAAGGATACCAACATTGAAGCTAAGATCGCAGCAATAACTGCCATGGGCAAGCTTCTTATAAAGTCGCCGGATGATTCCGGTAAAAATACCAAAGGTAAAAAGGCAATAACTAAGGTGATAGTACATCCCAAAACCGCCATACCAATTTGTTGCGTTGCTTTTAGTGTGGCTTCCATTTTTGAATGTCCTTCTCTAAGCCAGCGCTCAATATTTTCAACTACTACAATACTGTCATCCACCAATAATCCTAAGGCCACTACCAAACCAACAATGCTCAATTGGTTAAGGTTATAACCCATTCCGTTTAAGATTACAATGCCAATTGCCAATGAAAGTGGTATCGATATCATCACCACCGTAGCTGCGCGGGTTCCCAGTGGGAGTAAGGTAATGGCCACCAATAAAATGGCAATTAAAAAGTCCTTTGCTAAACCGCCTAAACGTTGGTTTACATTTTCGGCTTGATCAAATTGGTGCACCAAATCAATATTGGCGGGTAGCGTTTTTTTGAATTGCGCAATAATCGGTAAATAGGCTTCTTGCGTTTTGGCAATATTTTCGCCCGGCTTTTGGGCCGCGCTTACAAATACGCAACGATGGCCATTTAAACGCGTAATATGTTTTTCTGTTTCAAAGTCACTGTATACGTGCGCAATATCTTGCAGTAAAACATTTTTGCCGTTAAAACTACTTACAATAGTTTGTTGAATTTCGGATAGGTTTTGATAGTTGCCGCTAGTTTTAATATTGTAAACCTTATTGTTTTCTACTACACTGCCTCCGGGGATATTAGCAATTTCACTTTGAAGTGCTTGTAAAACTTGGTCGGAACTAAGTTTCATTTGTGCCATCCGCTCTAGGTTTAAATCAACGCGTACCACTTGATCGGGCAAACCGGCAATTTCTACATTTTTTAATGCGGTAACTTTTTCTAATGCTTCTTGCAGTTCTTCGGCAGCCTTCTTTAATTTTTCACGCGATGCATTTTCTGATACCAATGCAAGTTGAATCACATTTACATCAGAAGGCGATACTTTTTGCACTTCTAGTTTCGCAAGGTCGCGCGGTAATTCTCCGCGTAAGCTGTTTACTTCACGAACTAATTCTGCATATTTATCATCCACATTACTGCCATACTTGTATTCTACAAAAAGCACGGCAACCCCATCTTTAATAGTAGTTTTAATGCGTTTGATATTTTCTAAGCTGTAGATTTTTTTCTCTAAAGGATCTACAACTAACTCCTCCATGTCTTTGGGGCTGGTGCCCGGATATACCGCTATAACTGGATATTGAGGCGCATGCATATCGGGGTCTTCGCTGCGCGGCATGGTAAAGATGGTGGTGATGCCTAAAACCACCACCATGATAAACATAATCAGCGTGAACTGATAATTTTTTACCGCATAATCTGAAATCTTCATGGTATTGATTTTAGTGGTTTAAAATACGAATGGGTGAATGATCGTTGAGGTAGGCATTTCCGGTGGTGATGATTTCGTCGCCTGCCTGCAATCCGCCATCAATGCTTACAAATCCATTGCTGATATGATGAACCGACACTTTAATTTTTTCTGCCGTTTTACGATCACGCGTGATAAAAACATAAGCCACACCGGCATCGCCATCTAACAAAGCATCATAGGGTAATTGAATAAAACTGCCATTTCCTTTTGTTTCGATTTGAGCAGTGCCAAAAAGACCTGCAGCTATTTTTTGTGTAGGTGCATCTATCATTTTTAGTGTTACCGTGAAAGTGCCGGTGATAGGGTCGATGCCTTCGGTTTTACCGCTTACAGTTGCTTTTATTATTTGATTAGGCATTACCTCGGTATTAATCGTTGCATGATTGCCTTCTTGAATTTGTGCCCAATTTTTATCAGATACGGCTACCTTCAAAACCCAATTATTTTGTCCGGCCCCATTAATTTGTACGATTGGTGCACCGGGTGCAACAATTTGGCCGTCATTGGCAAGTTTGCGCAATACATATCCATTGGTTGTGGCCCTAATTTCTGCATATTGTTGATTGAATTGCGCTGCACTTAATTGTTGACGTGCAATTTCTAATGCTGTTTTACTGTTTTGCATTTGTTCTAGTGTAGCTACACTATCAGTATACAATTTAGCCGCACGTTGCTGATCGCGTAATGCTTTTTCATAGGCAATAGTAGCTTGTTGAACTTGTGCATTGATTTCGGTTAGTTGCAAAGTGGCTAATATTTGACCTTTCACAACTGCATCGCCTTCCTTTACAAATACCCGATTGATAACACCGCCTACTTTAAAAGAAAGAAGCGTTTCATCTTCGGTTGTAAATTGTCCTGATGCATTGATCAGCGTAGCACCTCCTTCCGGCTGCGCTGTGATGAGTTTTACGGGAATAGTGTCGTTGTTATGTTTGGTAGAAGTCTCATTTTTTGAACTCCCGGTTTTGCAAGCTTGCAGCAATATAACAAGGGTTGCTGCTAGCAGAATTGATTTTTTCATGCGTAATTATTTTTGAGTGCTGTAGGTATAGGTGGCTAATGATCTTTCTAGTTGAGCAGCTGCAATTAATAGTTGATACCAACTGTTATTTACTTGCAATTGTGCCTGAATATGTTGGGTGCGGGCGTCGATGGTTTCAATAAAGCTATTAACGCCTTCTTTAAAGCCTTTGTCAATCAAACGTTGGTAGGCTGCACTAGCTTCTGCAACTTTTTGGGCGGCATGATAATTTGTTTTTTTACTGTTGAATTGGTTGCGACTTATTTGATTTGACAGCTCAAGTTGTTGCTTCGTGTCTTCTTGTGCTATTTGGCTTTGCTTTAAATCAAGTTGGGTTTGTTTAATTTGAAGTAAATTTTTCTTGCCGTGGAAGAGCGGGATTTCTAACTGTAGTCCGGCTATATAGTAAAATGATTTGCTATTGAATTTTAATTGCTCTGCTTGCGCACCACTATTTACAAAGGCATTTATTTTGGGCAGAGCAAACGCCTGCTTCATCTTTAGTACCGTTTGTTGTAATTGCACCTGCTGCGCCCATAATTTATTTTCTTCTCTTGCCGCTGCTGGTAAGGAAACGGTTGCATTTAATTGTTCTTCAGTTAGCTGCAAAGTGGTATCAATTGGTTGATCTGCTTTGCTGTTTAATAAAAAGTTGAAATATAATTTTGCATTCGTGCTTTGTTGTTGTGCTTCATTTAATTTGGCACGCATATTTTCAACTTCGCTTTGCGCACGTAATACATAGGCTGGTAGCCCTTTTCCATTGGCCAATAATTTTTCATTGGTTCTTTGTGCCTCTGCTACAAGTTGTAGTGCATTATCATAAATGCGAATTGCATTTTCGGCTGCACAATAATTGTAATAGGCTACTTTAATATCTTTTACTAACTCTCTTTTATACAGCGCTAAATCTGTTTCGCGAATTTGTTGTTGCTGTCCTTGAATTTGCTTGTTAAATCTTAGTTCGCTATTGTATAGCGGCATCGTAGTAATTACTTTTCCATCTAAAAAATTATTCGGTAAAAAATAATTTTCTGAATTGCTGATTTGCGGAAATCGATTACTTGAAGTGAGTTGATTTAATGTGCTGTAAACCGGATTCATTAAATCTCCAACAGGTATTGAAATACTTCTGCCGCCTGCGCCACTTTGGTATCCGGCCTGAAAATCAATGGTGGGTAAAAACAGTGCTTTTGCCTGATCTAGTGCTATCATCGCTTTTTCAATGGCGATTTGCTTTTGTTGTAAAACGCGATTCTCTTGGATGCCTTGTTCAATATACTTGTCTAGTGGCATGGATTGCGCACTTGTATTTTGTACTTGCAACAACATAAGAGGCGTTATAAATAACAGCTTTAGTTTTGTTAATGTTGTTCTCATTATTAACGGTGTTAAGTGGATGTGAAAAAAATTATTGTTCTTGATTTAGTGCATTTAAAAACCAGGTTAAGGCTTTTTGCATGCCCGGTATAATTTCCTCTTCTTCTATAAGTTTGTCCATTCTTCGGCGTAAAGCCAGTGAAACCAATCCGTGCACCATACCCCAAATAGCCATAGATGCAGCTTTAACATCTCCTTTAGCTAAAAGACCTTGATCCATGCATTCTTGAATTATTTGCATGAGTCCGTGTAATGCCGTATCGCCGTTGCTCCATTCCGAACACTTCATTTGTTCCAATGTTTCCATCGGTGCCAATTGAATAAACATTAAATCATAATATTCGGGGTATTGCATGCCAAAACGGATATAATTTTCTCCCATTTTGTGTAGGCGTTCTAATGGATTGGCAATTCCATATAAATCTTTATTGAATTCGGCCATTTGAATAAAACCCATTTCACAGAGGTGAAACAAAATTTCATTCTTGTCTTTAAAATAGAGGTAAATCGTGGTAGGACTGTACTCTATGATATCGGCAATTTTGCGAATCGAAACCTTGCTAAAGCCTTCTTCCGCAAAGAGTTTCATCGATGCGTCTAAAATCAGTTTTCTGATTTCCAGCTTTTGCTTTTCCTTTCGTTCGTTAATTCCCATGTTTTGATTTACAATGCAAAAATAATTAACACTGTTAATTTTCCAAATGTTTTTTCCTTTTTTTTCTAAAATACCGCTTGATTGAACTTGTTTGAGTGTTTTCCTTTTTTGGAAACATTTCCAAAATCTGTACAAATTAAAGGAGTTGCATTTTGTAAGTAGTTGATATTGATTGCTTTCGGTCGCGGCATGCACTTTGAAACTTCATCAAGTTGAACTTATTATGATTTGAATGCGCTGTTTCTATATTTTTTTAAGAGGTAGAATTTATAAAATTGATAAAGATGCAAAAGATTTTGGCCGGATTAACACCGGGGAAGGGAATGCTTAGGTTGATATTGGCTTTTTCGGTAATGCTATTTCATACACTGAATTTTTTCCCATTAGGGCATTATGCCGTTTTTATATTCTTTGTATTAAGTGGGTACTGGATTTTTAAAGTATATGAAGAAAATTATAGCACCTATAAAAATGCCTATTGGGTTTATTTGCGCAGCCGAATCATGCGAATTGCCTTTATCTATTGGTTGGTTTTATCCATCGCCATTGTTGCATTTTTCTCTTCCAACGGGCTAACCCATAGTTACAGTTGGCAACAATTTAGCTTTACCGAAATTCTTGTAAAAAATCTGCTGCTGATTGGTATCAATACTGCGCCGGTTATGTTTGTGGTGCCTGCATGGTCGCTAGAAGTAGAAATTCAATTTTATGTACTTGCGCCTATGCTAATTTGGCTTCACCGTAAAATAGCCATTCAATGGCAATTGCTTTTTTCAATCGTACTGCTACTGATATTGGTGGCCATTATTCCTATAGAAAAGCGATTTAGTCAGGTGTTTTTGTATCTGCCATTTTTCTTGGCTGGCGCTTGGTTATATTATTCCCAAAAAGTGTTTTCGGCCAAGGTTGCTGGATGGAGTTTGTTAACAGGTTTGGCGGTTTTAATGGTTCATTTTTTTGTGCCATTGCTCTATGCAAAATTACAAGTAAGAACAGCTCCTGTATTTGGATTAGATCATTATCAAGATCAGATAAATATACTCCTTGTTGTTTTAACGATTCCTTTTTTAAGTAGAAACTTGATTTTACCAACCGTTAATTCTAATGATGCAACTTGGTCGTCGATGGCATTTGTATTATATCTTATTCATTGGCCCTTGTTGCGTATGTACAATGCCATGATGCCATTGGCCGGCCAACACCATTTTATTTATTTGATGGCTTATTACTTAATTTGCATATTGGCCGCATATGTGATTAGTGCTACAGCCGATCGTTTCTTTGAAGAATTAAGACGTAGTTGGCTGCATTTAATGCACCTAACCGACAATAAACAAGCTGAATTTGATGGCGCTTCACCATTAATAAAAGAACCCGAAGTTATTGCAGCGCTGCGCGTGGTTGATCGTATCTCCAATCGGCAAATGCCCGCCGCTAAGCAATTGTCTGATGCTACCAATGATGCTATCGATTCCCCTATGAGCTAATAGAAAATATTGATGAAGTTGATAGATAAAACTATATTTACTTTGCGCTGAAAGTAAAATAGGTATTACTCGCTACTCTTTTTCTTTCCTTTTGAAAGGTTCTAAGCAT
>JBJOQA010000424.1:0-2512 GCA_046050225.1 Bacteroidota bacterium
ATGTGACAAATGTTTCTTTTTAAATGCGGAGGGATTTTCCCCTGTAATTTTCTTGAATGTTTTATTAAAGTAAGAAATGTTTGAAAAGCCGCTTTCGTAGCATGCTTCTGTAACATTTTTGTCTTGTAATAATATTTTTTTTGATTGATTTATCCGAAACTGATTTAAAAAGTCTGTGAAAGTAAAATGAGTTGCCTTTTTAAAATATCTGCAAAATGCGGCAGTTGTCAGGTTGCATAACTTTGCAACAGCGTTTACATCAATTTCATTTTGATAATTGGCTTCAATAAAATGATGGACTTTTTGTAATCGCTGCTGCTCTTTTAATACTGCTGTACTTGAAATAGGCCTTACTTTCAGCATTTCTATTTCGTTACTGTTAGCAAGCAAATTAAACACCTGTAATAAAGCAATAAGTTGTTCAAAATGCGGTAATACTGTTAATTGCTTAAGTTTTTCGCCTGCTAACTTTTTTGTTGTGCCATAAAATACAACACCGCTTTTTGCTTTTTCAAACAGAGTTTTAATGGCTGCTATTTCTGGTAATGAAAAAAAATACTCCCCTAAAAAATTTTCTTTCATTTGAATTACAACAGTGTCCACTGTTGTCTTTACGCCATAATCAAAATTTAAGTGCGGTATGTTCGGTCCTATTAAAGCAAGGTCGCTGCCCTCATATTTTGAAATGTGGTCGCCAATATGGCGAAAGCCGCTTGCTGCTTCAACATAAACAATCTCATACTCCGGGTGAAAATGCCAATAAAATATTTCATTCAATTTTGGGGTAAGCAATATCCTGAAAGAGCTATCGCTGTCACTTGTTATCGGTTCTAATTTTGCTTTCATTATGCCAACTTTGCAACTATATCCTTAAAAATAGCAAAATATATCAATACAGTACAAATACCTGCCATTGTAGATGTTGATTACCCCTTTCTTACAACGCTATTTTTGTGCTATCAAAAACAGATTGTAATGCTACCACAAAACTTCACTTTACATCAATCACCTGTAATAATTATACAGCAGCCATTAACACTTAAAAAAAGTTCAATGCCTAAGAAAAATGACAGTGAAGAAAAAAGCTGCAAACATAGAAATGAAAATGGATGGTGCAGCAAAAGCCGAAGGCAATGCCTGTTATTAACTGAATTATTTTCTAAACATTAAATATTGCAATATGGAACAAAAAACAATGGTGCCTGCAATGACACCCACAATGCTGCCTGATAATGCTCACAAAGATATTCCGGGCAATCCTTCTACTGCAAAAAGCAGTGCCACTAAATTAAACGACCGCGGCAACGGTGAACCGCTTCGTGTGTTAAGCGAAGTTGATTGGAATTTTTGGATTACCAACGGGTACATTGTAATAAAAAACGCCGTACCCCGGGAACAGGCATTAGCCACAGCCAATTTTTTATGGGAGTTTGAAGAAAAAGACCCTACTAATCCAGACACATGGTACGCACCACCACGGGCTGAAATGAAAATGAAAGAACTAACGAATACCGGAATGGTGGAAGTGTATAACAATCAACACTTATGGAATAATCGCATGACGCAAAGAGTGTATGATGCATTTAGAGATATTTGGGGAACAGAAAAATTATGGGTAACCATAGACAGGGCAAATCTTAATTTCCCTATCAGACCGGGCTTTGAACAAAAAGGATTTATTCATTGGGATTACGACCCAGAAACAAAACCTGTAAATGTACAAGGCGTATTAGCGTTGGCAGACCAAACAGATGAAAACATGGGTGGCTTTCAATGTATTCCTGAATTGTTTCGTACCTACGATACATGGAAACTGACACAGCCCGAGGACCGTGACCATTTTAAACCTGACACCACAGGTTTTGAATTTGAAAAAGTAAAAATGGAAGCTGGCGACCTACTGATTTTTAACAGCCTGCAACCACATGGCATTCGTCCTAACAAGAGCAAGGACAAAGTTCGTATTGCTCAATATATATCCATGATGCCCGCTGAAGAAAATAACGAAGCGTTGTGTCAATGGCGAATCAATTCATGGAAAAACAGTATTGCTCCTGAAGGCTACGCTTTCCCTGGCGACCCTCGCAAGTGGGAACAAACAAAGTATGGCAGGGCAGAACTAAATGAATTGGGAAAAAAATTGTTAGGCTTGGAAAAATGGTAGTAATAAAGCGGAGTTTGACATTAGTTTTTTAATTGAATGCTTTATTTAATGTTAAGGCAGGGTTCTTTTAGAGTCCTGCATTTTTCATACTTTCAATGTTGCCGGAATGCTCCAAAAAAGGTGACGCACAACGTTCAGGGCTTGGCGATGTTGGGATTTTAAAAAACGTCCGCCCGGAACCGAAGTTAAATGTATAATTAAAAGTTGAAGTTAAGAACCAAAGCTCAACAAAGAACGTCCAGCCCGAACAAAAGCCGATAGCGATAAAATGTTGAAGCTAACAACGTCCAGCCCCAATATTGCCAAACCCATCCTATGTTTACATTTTAATAAATTTATAGAGCAATG
>JBJOQA010000425.1:0-6086 GCA_046050225.1 Bacteroidota bacterium
CCGAAACGCATAATACCACTGAAATGGCCTATGCCTATCGCAATCTGGCCAGTATTCATGCACAATACAACAGTTTTTCAAAAAGCTTAGAATACCTTCAACAAGCTCGAGATGTTTTTGAAAGTTTAAATGATTCCATAGGAATTGCGAATTGCAATATTTCCTTTGGACATTTTTACCGTCGTTTAGGTGATCGCGTTAATGAGATAAGCTATCATCGGCAGGCTTATGAAATGTTTAAAAAATTGGGCATCGCCGAACGCATTGGTGTAACCGCCCATAATTTGGGAGAAAGTTATTTGTTGTCGAGTGAATTTACCAAAGCCATTGAATTAACAAATTTGGCCATACAAGTAAATGATTCAATTGGGGCCGAACAAGTGTTGTCGGCATGTTACAAAGTAATGGGCATGGCCTTACAGCAACAAAATCGGTTGGATAGTGCAGAATATTATTTTAATCAAGTGTTAGCCATCAGCAATAAGTTAAGAGACCAGTCACAAAAATCGGCAACCGTTGCGGCTTATATTCATTTAGCAGAATTGTATGCGCTCAAAAAGAAGCCTCAATTGCAATTGCAAAAATTAGAAGAAGCCGCTCAATTTGCAAAGCAACATCACCTTGAAGAATCAATTGAACAAATTTATAATAGTCTAATTTTATTTCATGCAAAGGCGAATCACCAGCAGGAAGTAATCAAGTACATTCAGGAGTATAAAGAAATTGCCGACTCCCTTAATGCACAACAATTGGCCGATCGTATCGAACTTACTAATTCAACCATTAAGGGGCATGAATTAGCCAAAGAGAAAAAAGTGCTGGAACTCGAATCAGAGAAGCAATTTAAAGAATTAAAACTCCGTAATTTTATTATTGTTTCTTTTGTAATTGCTGCAATGCTATTACTTTGGTTGATATATAAGTTGGTAAATGCTAACCGACAATTTAATATAGTAAATCACCAGTTGGTAGAACAAGCCAAATATATTGAGCAACAAAATAAAATTCTGGAAGAACTAAATGCTACAAAAGATAAGTTCTTTAGTATTGTAGCCCACGATTTAAAAAGCCCGCTCAACTCGTTGCGTACTTTTTCAAAAATGTTAGTTACTGATATTCATGTTCTCGATAAGGAGGATATTGTAACTATTGGGGCCGAATTAAATAAGTCGGTTGATAATACCTTGATTTTGGCGGATAACATCATTACTTGGGCTAGGGTACAAATGAAGGAACAAGAGTGGCATGCTGAATTGATACCGGTTCAAGACATTACTGATAACATTTGTCAGGTTTATTCGGCGGTTGCAGAAAAGAAAGAAATCAACTTTATTTGCCAGGTAGATAAAACATTAAAAGTTTTTGGCGATAAAGATCAACTAACATTCATCATCCGCAATCTCATCAATAATGCAGTTAAATTTACAGCATCCGGAAGTTGGGTACGACTTACCGTTAATGCATTGCCAAATGGATTTGTTGAATTTGAAGTGGCAGACGGTGGTATCGGTATTCCACCGGAGGTGCGAAAAAGCTTATTTAAGTTAGATAAGAAGAAAGGAGCCAGAGGTACTGCCGGTGAAAAGGGAACAGGTTTGGGATTGATTTTATGCTATGATTTTTTAAAACTCAATAATGGCAAATTAGAAGTAGATAGTGAAGTGGATAAAGGTTCTGTTTTCAAAGTGGCATTTCCCTCCAATGAAAAAATTAGCTAAGGATTTTGCAAAACCTTAGCAATCTCTTTTCTAGTTAAGCATAAACTTTGTTGTTGCATGTGGGTGTTTGAATCATCCTTAAATTTTACCGCATGCAAAAGAAAACCAAATTAATGTTGCTGTTTATTTTTATAACAGGAACAATTGTAGCACAACCCTATGGTACAGCCGTAGGCTTACGTTTAGGTGCAAATACTGCACATATTTCGCCGGGATTTACAGCGAAACATTTTTTAAAAGAAGACCAAGCGGTAGAGGTATTGGTGGGTATAAATAACGGAATTGGTATTTGTGGCTTGTATGAATGGCATAAGGATATAGCAACTGTACCTAATTTGCAATGGTTTGCAGGGGGCGGCGGTTATGCAGCATTTCGTTACAATACAAGTTATGTGGGAGTAGCAGGAATTGCCGGTTTAGAATACACATTTACCGAGGTGCCAATTAATATTACATTAGATTGGAAACCTGAATTAAATATTGTTTCAAGTGTTGGATTTGAAAGCTCCGGTATCGGTCTTTCTGTTCGATATTGTTTTGGTAGTGCTAGATAACATAAACGCCCCTATCAAGGAGCGTTTATGTTATAACATTTGTTTCAATTGTTATTAGCCTTTAATAATTTTTTGGTAGCTGCTTGCAATGCCTTTTATGAGCGATGAACTAAAACCTTGGTGTTCCATTTCATTGAGGCCTGCAATGGTGCAACCTTTTGGAGTAGTTACTTTATCTATTTCTTGTTCGGGATGTGTGCCTTTTTGCAGCAATAATTCTGCAGCACCCTTAACCGTTTGTGCTGCTATTAACGTGGCGGTTTTAGCATCAAATCCGATTTCAATGCCGCCTTGAATATTGGCGCGAATATATCGCATGGCATAGGCCGTTCCGCATGCACCCAAAACTGTTGCCGCATCCATTAGCTTTTCATCAATTACTGCAACTTTGCCTAGAGTTTCAAATAATCCTTGAACGAAATTGATTTGTTCATTTGTGGCATTAGTGAAACTAAGGCAAGTCATGCTTTCTTGAATAGCAATTGCTGTGTTGGGCATCGCTCTACAAACAGGCATTTTCTTTTTAATAATGCCCGAAATATCTTCAATGAGTACACCCGTAACTACCGAAACCAAAATATGTTTTGGGCTTAAATCTTTTTTGATGGTGTTGAGTACCTCACTTACCTGAAATGGTTTGATAGCCAAAATAACTAACTCACTATTTTTTATAGCTGCATTATTATCGTTTGTAATTTGAACGCCTTTTTTAGCTAAAGTTTCCAAGGTGTTGATATTGCGTTTGGTAACGGTAATATCTGCCGCCTTTGCAAATTTACTTTTCAGTAAACCTTCAGCGATAGCTGTACCCAAATTTCCGCCGCCAATAATGGCTATTTTTTTTGACATAATAAGTTGATTTTACCATTTGCTCTAAGCAAACCATTGTGAATTATAGCGCGCCTAATGCTGACTCGGCTTCTGTATCAGATAAACGACTGCCGATTGCTTGCATATATTTTTCCTTCCAATTTCGAATGCTTCCCCACGAATGACCGTCAATTTCAATTGTATCGCCGGTAACTTTTCCAAGCAATTCAAAAGGTTGATTTCGTTGATGTAAGAAATCTTCAAATTTATTCGCGCTTTCAGAACTAACAGTAATAACTACACGACTTTGTGCCTCGCCAAACAAATAGGCGTCGGTACGAATAGCTTTGTTGGTGGAAATTTGATAGCCCAAATTGCGATGGAAACCTGATTCGGTAAGCGTTACAAATAAACCGCCTTCGCTTGTATCATGGGCCGATAGAATAAGTTTTTCGGAAATCGCGGCTTGTAAATGTTGTTGTAAATTAAATTCTTCTTCCAAATCAAAATGTGGTGCAGGACTATGTTCAATGCCGTTTATTTTATGAACATATTCAGATGAACCGATATCATTTCTACTTGTGCCAATCAGGTATATTAAATCACCTTCGTTTTTAAAATCTAAGGTCATTTGATGTTCCACTGAATCTAATAGCCCTACCATGCCGATAGTAGGCGTAGGGTATACGGCTCCTTCGGGATGTTGATTGTAGAAACTCACATTGCCACCGGTAACGGGTGTGTCAAATTTCCGACAAGCATCACCCATTCCTTTGATAGCATGTACAAATTGATAGTACACTTCCGGTACGTAGGGGTTACCAAAATTGAGGCAATTAGTGATCCCCAATGGCTGACCGCCGCTGCAAACGATATTTCTAGCTGCTTCGGCAACGGCAATCATGGCGCCTTTATACGGATCAGCATAAACGTATCGGCTATTACAATCGGTGGTAAGCGCCAATGCCTGGTTTGTAGGTTTGGCTTGCACAATGGCGGCATCGCTGGGACTGTTAGTGGTGGCGGTTCCTGCACCCACCATGCTATCGTATTGTTCAAATACCCAACGTTTGCTGGCTATGTTAGGTAACTGTATAATTTGTTCTGCAACCGCTTCTAAATTTTCCGGAACAGGGATATTATTGGGGTCAAAAGCTGCAATTTGGGCTAAATAGGCCGGCGTGCAGTAGGAGCGGTCATATTGAGGTGCGCCGCCACCTAAAACTAATTCTTCGGCAGGTACTACGGCTTCTAATTCACCATTGAGGTAAAATTTTAGTTGACCGTCATCGGTAACCGTACCAATTTCACTGCAAGGCAAATCCCATTTTTCAAAAACGGCTTGTACTGCAGCTTCTTTGCCTTTTTCAACCACTAATAACATGCGTTCTTGACTTTCGCTTAAAAGCAATTCCCATGCTTTCATATTTTTTTGGCGGGTAGGTACTTTATCCAAATGAATAATCATCCCTGCTTGGCCTTTTGCACTCATTTCTGCCGTAGAGCAAATGATACCTGCAGCGCCCATATCCTGCATACCTACTACTGCGCCGGTTTTCATTACTTCGAGGCAAGCTTCCAATAATTTCTTTTCTTGAAAAGGATCCCCAACCTGAACAGCCGGTAAATCTTCGGCACTGTCTTCGGTGATATTGGCCGAGGCAAAAGACGCACCGCCAATTCCGTCTTTACCGGTGGCACTACCAACAAAAAAAACGGGATTTCCGGTACCGGTTGCAATGGCTGATACGGTATCCCCATTTTTTAAAATACCCACGCTCATGGCATTTACCAAGGGGTTGGTATGATAGCAATCTTCAAAATAAATTTCACCGCCAACTGTGGGAACGCCGAAGCAATTTCCGTAATGACCAATACCATGCACTACACCTGCAAGCAGATGGCGGGTTTTAGCCGAATCCAAATTGCCAAAACGTAAAGAGTTTAACGAAGCAATTGGGCGCGCACCCATCGTAAAAATATCGCGGTGAATACCACCTACTCCGGTTGCTGCCCCTTGAAATGGTTCAATGGCGCTGGGGTGGTTATGACTTTCGATTTTGAATACAACACCATAGCCATCACCTATATCCATCAATCCTGCATTTTCTTCCCCGGCTTTTACCAACATTTTCTTGCCGTCGCGCGGAAGCGTTTTCAGCCATTTGATACTGTTTTTATAACTACAGTGCTCGCTCCACATGGCGCTAAAACAACAGAGTTCGGTAAAGTTGGGGGTGCGGCCGAGCTTTTGTTTAATTAACTCAAATTCTTCTTCGGTCAGACGTAATTCCTTGGCGGTAGTGGCGGTAATTTCCATAATTGTATTTGAGGTGGCAAAAGTACAATTAACTATCCTTTTTTTTATGGGATGTGGGTGAAATTGAAGGGAATGTGTAAAAGTTGGGAGGTAGAAGGTTTGAACGTTTCAACGTTTCAGTCGTTTAAGCCGTTTGATTCGTTTAAGTCGTTTAAAGCTTAAAGTTTCAGGTTTAAGGTTTGGGGTGCGTTCGACGCTACGCGGGATGGGAGGAACGTTTCAAGGTTTGAAGGTTTAAAGCGTTTGAATCGTTTTACGTGCGCCGCTGCGCGGGAGGAGAGTTTAAGGTTTTAATCCTCGCTCTCATTCTCATTCTCTATCTGTATTATTTCGTGGCGACACGAACCACGGCAGCGCTTTTGAATGAATTCGTTAATCAGCCACGGGTTTCAACCTGTGGGTGACATTACGTGTTCGCCGCTGCGCGGGAAAAGATTTAAAGTTTAAAGTTTCAGGTTTAAGGTTGGGATGCGTTCGCCGCTACGCTGGATGAAATTTGTTAATATGTTTCGTGGGGACACGAACCAAGGCAGCGGAAGTTTCAAGGTTTGAAGGGTTTAAGTCGTTTTTTCGTTTGAATCGTTTTAAGTGCGCCGCTGCGCGGGAGGAGAGTTTAATGTTTTAATACTCGCTCTCATTCTCATTCTCTATCTGTATTATTTAGTGGGGACACGAACCACGGCA
>JBJOQA010000426.1:0-10420 GCA_046050225.1 Bacteroidota bacterium
CGCCGCAGTTGTTATACCTGCATTTTGGCATCCCTTTAATGCGCCTAACACATAAGGCGTAGTGCCACTGGAAGCGATGCCCACCACCACATCATATGTATTTATTTGTTGTTGTAATAAATCGTTCCAGCCTGCAGCTTCTTGGTCTTCGGCATGTTCTACGGGTTGACGTAATGCAATATCTCCTCCGGCGATTACGCCAATTACCCTACCTGGTTCAATTCCAAAAGTAGGCACACACTCGCTGGCATCTAGCACGCCTAAGCGGCCGCTGGTTCCGGCGCCAATATAAAATAACCTTCCGCCAATTTTCATTTTTTGGGCGATGGCTTCAATTAAAGCAGCAATTTGCGGCAATTGGGCTTGTACCGCAAGCGGAACCAACCGGTCCTCGTCATTGATATGCTGTATTAATTGCAATACCGGCATCTTTTCGAGATGCCGGTATTTAGAATTTGATTCTGTAACTTTTTGCAATGCCATAATTAGATAATCCTAAATCTTTAAGAACTATGAAATTTCACTAAACCATCCATTGGTTTTTGAATGATATTGCCAACTGATAATTCATACGTCCAACATAACTCTTTTAATAAATCACTGAACCCGAAGGCAACACCACCTACAAAATGAATAGGGTGTGTCCAGCTTTCTTTAAACTTATAAAGATGATGAAAAATATAATCATTGAAGCTATCCTCAATAATATTTTCAATCATATAATGCCCTCTGTTTTCAACCAAAAATCCTACAAAATTGGCCAAATAACGATTCGGTAAAGCCCCCTTATATACTGATTCTAAGATTTCTACACGTGATGTTTGATATTTTGCATTAAAACGATCCATTAAATCCGGATCAAAGGTGTCGTACAAATAATATTGAACCACTTTTTTACCCATATGGGCTCCACTCCCCTCATCGCCTAAAACATAACCAAGCCCCGGATTATTTTTTACAATCTTTTTGCCATTATAAAAACAGGTATTAGAACCGGTGCCCAAAATACACACTACACCCTTATTTGAACCGCATACGGCTCTTGCAGCTGCAAGAATATCAGTATCAACATTGATTTTAGCTTTAGGAAATATTTTTTTAAGGCAAGCTTTCAGCATCTTTTGGTGCTCCGGATTACCACAACCCGTTCCATAAAAATGAATAACATCGGGCTGCACACCTTTAAGTTTTTTTACTAGTTCGGTTTGTAGCAATAAAATAATTTCCTCCGGTTGAAGAAAGTATGGGTTAATTCCTTGTGTAAGTATACTTTTTTTACGCTTACCGGGTTCTAATAAACACCACTCAGCTTTTGTGGAACCGCTATCTGCGATTAATTGAATTGACATGATTTTTCTTTTGGGAATAGAAAGTTAGTTGGTTTCTATCTACCAACAAAACTAAAATACTACCGAAATATTTTGCATGTGCCATTTTATTCTATATTTTACTTCAAATCACTATCCCCATCTATCAAATTTGAGCCAGTGGTTATGCAGGTTCTGCCAATTTCAGTTAATTTCGTGCCTCTAATTAAATTTATGAACAAAAAATTGCAGGTTTGGCTTCCCCTATTATTGAGTTTGTCTATGATTGTGGGCATGCTACTCGGTTATCATATGCGGGATAATATGCCCGGAAAAAAGTTTTTTTCATTAGATAAAACCCAACCTCTTCAAGAGGTAATCGATTTAATTAATAATCGTTATGTAGATGATGTAACAGGCAAAGCCCTTGCAGACACTGCCATTCAGGCAATTTTAGATCACCTGGATCCTCATTCCGTTTATATTAGTCCTGATCAATTAGAAGGCATCAATGAAGAGGTTGCAGGTAAATTTTATGGCATTGGTGTAGAATTTGATTTCATTAACGACACATTCAATGTTTTGAATGTACTACCCGATGGTCCGAGCGCCAAGGCCGGCATTGAACCGGGTGATCAGTTTATTAAAGTAAACGACAGCTCATTTACCGGCAAAGAAATAAATAGCACCAGGATCAGAAAAATTTTAAGAGGGGAATTGGGAAGCGCAGTAAAAGTTGCTTTGTTGCGTAATGGTTTACCAAAAACGATTACGATTGAAAGAGGAATAATTCCGCTTTCCAGTATTGATGCGGCTTATATGATAGACAGCAGCACCGGCTTTATTCGGTTAAGCAGATTTACGCAGGCTACCTATCGCGAGTTTATGTTATCATTAGAAAAACTACAAAAACAAGGTTTAAAAAAATTGATTCTTGATTTGCGCGACAATGGTGGTGGTGTACTTGATGAAGCTACGGCTATTGCTGATGAATTTTTAGACGGTGACAAATTGATAACCTATACCGAAGGGAAACATTTTCCCAAAAAAGAATATCGCTGCAAAAAACCGGGGCTATTTGAAACCGGTCAATTAGTGGTACTTACCGATGAAGGCTCGGCAAGTGCCAGCGAAATCTTAATTGGGGCATTGCAGGATTGGGATCGCGGCACCATCATTGGCCGACGCAGTTTTGGTAAAGGATTGGTACAAGAGCAATATGATTTAAGCGACGGAAGTGCACTGCGCTTAACTGTAGCTCGTTACTACACTCCTTTAGGACGTAGTATCCAACGCCCTTATCAATCGGGCGAAAAAGCTTATTATAACGATATACACAACCGTTTAACCAATGGTGAAATGACACAATTGGGCAACAATGCAAAGGCTGATACCGGTAAAGTTTATCAATCTCCTAAAGGCAAAAAATTATATGGAGGTGGGGGTATTCAGCCGGATGTGCATGTTCCGTTAGATACCCAGTTTATCCATACCAACATGGAAATCCCCATGCAATTTGCTTTAAGTTATTTTAAAACAAATCGTACGGCGCTTAAAGCTTATCCAAATGCGCAAGCGTTTAATCAGCAATTTCAATTTAGTGAATCCGATTACCTTGCCATTGCAGCTTCTTTAAAACAATCCAATCCAAACCTAGTTTGGCAAGATGCGGCAACAAAAAAATGGGTAATTCAACATTTTAAAGCTGCAATTGCCAGGATGGTATGGCGTAACGAGGGCTACTTTACCGTAACCAATAGTTCAGATCAAACGATTCAAGTTGCACTTCAAGCACTAAAATAAAAATCATAACAAATCTGTATAAATTAATAAAAATGAGCTACTTATCATTATAGTAAGCTCATTTTTTCATTTAACATCAATTCATTTAAAACCCCGTATTTGTTCTTGTAATAAAATGAACAAAATCTACCATTATCGCCCCTATTGGCGTAACTTTGCACCTAATTTTTATGAAGACAAAAAAAATACATTCCGACAAGGTTAACATCATCACATTGGGTTGCAGCAAAAACTTGGTGGACAGTGAGGTATTGAGCGGTCAGTTGGCAGCCAACGAAATTGAGGTGGTTCACGAAAACACCAAAAAGGACCACAATATCGTAATCGTTAACACTTGCGGTTTTATAGAAAAAGCAAAAGAAGAAAGTATCAATACGATTTTAGATCAAGTAGAACTGAAACGTAAAGGAAAACTCGACAAGGTTTACGTTACCGGCTGCTTGAGCGAACGCTACAAAAACAACTTGGAAGCAGAAATTCCGGAAGTAGATGCGTTTTTTGGCACGATGGAGTTGCCTATGATTTTAAAACAATTTAATGCAGATTACAAGGCAGAACTCATTGGTGAACGCTTGTTAAGCACACCAAAGCACTATGCTTATATGAAAATCAGTGAGGGCTGTAACCGAACTTGTTCATTTTGCGCTATTCCGTTGATGCGTGGTCAACACGTAAGTCGCCCCATTGAATCGCTAGTTGACGAGGCCAAACGCTTGGTGCAAACCGGTGTAAAGGAAGTGATGCTGATAGCGCAAGAACTTACCTATTACGGTTTAGATATCTACAAAAAAAGAGAACTCCCTAAACTCATGCATGCCTTGGCGGATGTTCCGGGATTGGAATGGATTCGCTTGCATTATGCCTATCCTTCTAAGTTTCCCTTAGAAATTATTGATGCCATGCGTGAGCGACCTAATATTTGCAATTACTTGGATATACCGTTACAGCACGCTTCCAACAATATGTTGCAAGCAATGAAGCGTCAAATTACGCGAGAGGAAATGGAAGACTTGGTTGGTAATATCCGCGCAAAACTACCGGATATCTGTTTGCGTACCACGCTGATTACCGGTTTCCCCGGCGAAACAAGAGATGACGTTGAAGAGCTAAAAACCTTCTTACAAAAAATGCGTTTCGATCGAGTGGGTATTTTCACCTACAGCCACGAAGAAGGTACTAGCGCCTATGACTTGAAGGATGAAATTAGTGCAGAAGAAAAAGAGGAAAGGGCTCAGGAAATCATGGAAGTACAACAAGAAATTAGCCTAGAAAAGAACCAAGAAAAAGTTGGCAAAACTTTCAAGGTTTTAATTGACAAAAAAGAGGCCGGTAAATATTTAGGAAGAACCGAATTTGACAGTGTGGAAGTAGATAATGAGGTAATTATCGCCTCTTCCAAAAAATTAACAATCGGCGATTTTGTGCAAGTAAAAATTACCAAAGCATACGACTACGATCTTGAAGGTGAGGTAGTTCAATAAGCCCAATTAAATAGCAACTTAAATAAAAAGCATGGCGAAGTTAGACATATTAGCCTTTGGGGCACATCCCGACGACGTAGAATTAAGCTGTAGTGGTACACTGCTCGTTGAAAAGCTAAATGGCAAAAAAACAGGGATTATTGATTTAACGCGCGGCGAATTGGGCACCCGAGGTACTGTAGAAACCCGCAATGCAGAAGCTGCAACAGCCAGCAACATCTTACAATTAGATGCGCGTGAAAATTTAGATATGCGCGATGGCTTTTTTGAAAATAATGAAGCGCATCAATTAAAAGTGATTCAAGCTATTCGGCATTTTCAACCCGAAATTGTGTTTTGCAATGCGCCTGAAGATCGACACCCCGATCATGGAAGAGGTAGTAAATTGATTGAAGATGCCGCTTTTTTTTCAGGCTTAAGAAAAATTGAAACTACACGCGATGGCTTACTACAAGAAGCATGGCGCCCTAAGTATGTTTTTCAATACATTCAAGATCGGTATTTACAGCCCGATTTTGTGATTGACATTACCCCCGTTATTGAACAAAAATTGGCCGCTATTCGTGCATACGGCACCCAATTTCATAACCCAAACCTCAACGAGCCACAAACCTATATTTCTACACCCGAATTCATTGATAGCATTGTGCATCGCGCCAGTATGTTTGGCAAAATGATTGGGGTTAAATATGCAGAAGGCTTTATTAGTAAAAAAATGATTGGATTTAAAAACTTTGATCATTTTGTATTACAAACAACTTAAATCATTAAACAATTTGTAACCACTTGGCAATTAGTACTTAAATTGCATTCGATAAAAACAAAAGAATGGTCACGCCTAAATTTTTACACAAAAACAGTAATTTTCATCAGGAGCTAAAAGACAGAGTTAATCAGTATTTCATCGAAAATAACAAGTCGGCTACCGGTAATTTCAGCTTGTATTTTAAAGCTTTATTTTTCTTTCTTGCTTACATTGGCTTATATGTTCATTTAGTTTATTTCACGCCCCCAACCTGGGTTGCCCTCATTGAATGTGTATTCTTAGGTTGCTTTACAGCGGCAATCGGTTTTAATGTAATGCACGATGGCGGTCATGGTAGCTTTAGTAAAAGTAAAGTGATTAATTATATGGCAGCCACCTCGGTTAATTTCTTAGGTGCAAGTCATATCATGTGGCGCATGAAACATAATATTATTCACCACACTTATACCAATATTGACGGTGTAGATGATGATATTGAAATCAAACCTTATTTACGTATGTGTACTTCCCAAAAGAAGTATAAAATGCATCGTTTTCAGCATTATTATTTTTGGTTCTTATACATGTTATTGCATTTAATTTGGGTTTTCCAAACCGATTACCAAAAGTATTTTAAGCAAAAAATTGGCAATATCCCATTGAAAAAAATGAGCATTGCCGAACACTTCGGATTTTGGGGTGCTAAAATCATGTATGCGGTATTATTTATGGTTATTCCAATTATCAAATTAGGTTTTTGGAAATGGGCCATTGGTTTTGTAATTGCCAGTATGGTAACCGGCTTCATCATTAGTATTGTATTTCAATTAGCACATACGGTAGAGAATTTAGATTTCCCTTTACCGGATACAGCAACCAATCGTATTGAAAATGAATGGGCGATTCATCAATTGCATACCACGGCTAATTTTGCAACTAAAAACAAATTGGTTAGTTGGTTGATCGGTGGATTGAATTTTCAAATTGAACACCATTTATTTCCTAAAATTTCGCATGTGCATTATCCTGCTATTAGCAAAATAATCAAACAAACTTGCGAAGAATTTGATATTAAATACAACGAATTCAAGCGGATGCGTCAAGCAATTGTTTCGCATGCCATGTACCTACGTAAGATGGGGCAAATGGCTTAATGAATTGAAACTGAATATAAAATCCCCGGTTAATACAATAACCGGGGATTTTTTTTGTTCTAATGAATGAATTAACTTTATAATAGGTTTGATGAACTCAAACCCTTGCTGATTCTTTTGAAAACCGGCTACATGATAGGGCTCCTCGTTATTGCCTCGCTAACGCTTCAGGCGCAGCATTATATTCGAGGAGAGGTATTGGATAAGCATGGTGATAAACTTCAAAATGTAAAAATCACTTCCGTTCGAACCAAAAATGTTTACCGCAGCGATATATACGGCGGATTTGGTTTTCCTTCTTCAGTTGAAAAAGATACCCTTTTATTTACAACAGATGGTTTTGAAAGTTTACGCATGCCGGTTTCTGCCCATGACTTTGTTTCTGCTGCCTTGAAAACTTTATCGATGTATACCATCAGGCGTAAAGAACAAGTAAATGCTACTTCCTACCAATATAAGCAGCATCAGTTTAAAACCTTTCAAGAAAAAGACGAATCATATAGCTCTATTTACGAAAACAACTTCATTTTATCGCAATACGTACCTGAAATTCGTTTTGGTGCCAATAGTAATCGCGCAGCCTACAGCAATGTACGCAGATTAATTAATGAGATGGAAGGTGCCTTACCGCCCCATGCGGTTCGTATTGAGGAACTATTGAATTATTTTCAATTTTTTGATTATTCCCCCGGCGGGGATAGTACATTTAGTGTTCATACGCAACGTAGCTCCTGCCCTTGGCAACCCAATAACCAACTGTTATTTGTAAACCTACAGGCAAAAAAAATTCAACCAAAAGAGCGGAAACCTACCAACTTGGTGTTATTGATTGATATCTCGGGTTCAATGGAAATGCCCAATAAATTACCATTGATAAAAGCAGGATTGCAAATGCTGATCAAAAACTTGCAATCTACCGACACTATTTCTTTGGTTACCTATGGTGCTAATGTTCAATTAGTTTTTGAAGGCATTTCGGGCTCCAATCAAAAATTTTTAAAAGAAGCCATTGCCGCACTGAATGCAGGAGGCCCCACGCCCGGTGAATCAGCCATTCGCTTGGCTTTTCAGGTAGCGCGGCGCAGGTATTTTAAAAATGGAAACAATCGCATTTTAATGGCAGCCGACGGGGATTTTAATGTGGGCATGACTACTGAAAAACAACTAGAAAGTTTGATTTTACAACAAAAAGAATCCGGCATCTATTTATCGTGCATTGGCGTTGGAATTGGTAATTATAAAGATTCTAAATTAGCCATCTTGGCAAAAAAAGGCAATGGAAGTTTTGCCTATATTGATACCGAACAAGAAGCAGAAAAAGTAATGGTGACCGATCTTTTACATACTTTATTTACGGTAGCAGACGATGTACAGATACTTGCCAATTTTTCAGCAACGCAAACAAAAGCGTATCGATTAATTGGATTTGATAATGAAATTTACCAATTTAAAGATAGCTGTGCTATTTTGGAAGGCGGTGATATTGGCTCAGGTCATTCGGTTACAGCCATTTTTGAAATAGCCCCTTCCACCAATATGGTATCCGACAATTCTCCTTTTGCCAATATAGAAATCAGTTTTCAATTGCCTGGCGATACCAATCATTTAAGCATAAAACATTTTGTACAAAACCCTTTAATGCCTTTTGAATCAATTGACCCCGGTTATCGAAAATCGGCCGTGCTCGCCCTTTTTGGCATGAAACTTCGTAAATCGGGTTATGCAGCCGGGGTAAAATGGGGAACTTTACAAAAAATGGCACACCATGAATTTGACAAAAACAATACCATGGAAAAAGAGTTAATTGCTTTAATTCACTTGGCAAAAAAGCTTTATACGCATCCGCGTCGTTTCGATTCAGGTTACTAATCAAATCAATATTTCCAAATGAAGTACGAAATTCTTCCTATTTCATTATCTTGAGAAAAATTTCTTGAAAAATACCAAGCAACGAATTGCATTTTTCAGTTGTCAACCTTTACTTAACTAACGCTTTACATGAAATATTTTCTTGCCGTTTTCTTTTCCGGCATTTTTATGCATTTGTCATTTTACGGCAAATGCCAGTCTTCTGCCCAATATCAAACCGGAACTAATTCAACGGCAAGTTTAGCGGTAGATGCGAATGGTAATAGTATCGACTTTAGTGCAACCACCAATTTGATAAACAACTGGGTAAGTAATCAAACCAGCTTAATCACCCCAATAGGATTTGATTTCTTTTTCATGGGAAAATATTACAGCCACTTTACTGCAGCTTCTAATGGGGTGATTGCTTTAGGCCAACAAAATTCGGCTGCCAATATTTTTACGGCAAGCTCAACCAATGACCTAACACGTTCGGTTGCCTATCCGCCTGCTGCCAATACAGCCCCTATCCTTGCCATATTATGGGATAAAATGGTAACCGCCTACTCGGGTGCCACTATTAGAAAAATAATAACCGGAACCGCCCCCAATCGTTGTTGTGTAATTGAATGGAAAACGGCCATTAACAATGGAAGTTACAGCGGAGCAGCCTCAGCCCAGTTTCAGATTAGGTTATATGAGGCCACCGGAAAAATTGAATACGTATATGGCAGCATGGCAATTGTTGCGAGTTCAACAATTGTAACAGCTTCGATTGGCTTTACGGCAGGCAGTTTAGATCAACAATTTGTGGCACTCCAAAACCTTACCAACTACAGCTTTACAAATCTTGCGGCAGAAGAGCCTGCAACACAAAGCATCGTTAATTCCAACTCCATTGCCCCAATTTCGGGCTTAAGCAGCAACTCAGACGGGAGTCGCCGATCTTTTCAATTTACACCTCCTGCTTTAGTAGGTAATTTAATTGGCAGTGCACAAGTTAGTTCCGTGGGAGCTACCTCCATCGCCTTACAATGGACCGACGGCTACAGTAATGAACTTGGGTACACGGTATTACGTTCAACCGACAATATTAATTTTCTTCCTGCGGCAACACTTCCGGCCAATAGCACCAATTGCCAAATAACAGGATTAGTCAATAACACCAATTATTACTTTAAGATATATGCCCATACCGAAGGTGCAAGCAGCGATGCCCTTTATGCCCAGGCCAGAACCGGATGTTCTATGGCCGGCACCTACAATATTGGTACAACCGGCGATTTTGCAAATATCACGGATGCCCTCAATCAACTAAAATTAAGAGGTATAACCGGCTCTGTAATTTTTGAACTCACCAATCAATACCAACCTAACACAGAAATAACACCGATACGCTTACCTAAACAAAGTCAAATTCCTTGTGCAGATTCTAATTTTAAACTCACCATCCGACCCAAACTTGGCGTAAGTAATATCACGATTAATGGCAATAATGATACAGCCATATTTTATTTAGATAGTTGCACTTATTTAACTATCGACGGTAGAGCCGGCGGCGTGGGTACAACAATAGCCTTATCCTTAATTAATAATCGAAACGCCCCTGTTATCTCCTTATTAAATAGTTCAAAAAACAATATTCGCTTTTGTAATTTATCCGGCAGCGCCGCCACCTCTTTTGGTTCAAATAGTTTGGTTTTGTTGAGAGGCACATTAGGTGCAGGTTGCGATAATAACACAATTGACTATTGCAAACTATCTAGTAACAATAATCAAATTACCAAGCAACAATTACTGATTAGTACCACCACCGGAAATATATTGAACCAAAGAAACAACCTAATAGCTAACCAATTTTTTGATTTTAGTAACGATGCGGTTTATTTAGCGCCGGGCAATGATGATTGGCGCATAAGCTATAACAGTTTTTATCAAACCAGTTCATCGCTGTTATATCCCAATGCGAGTATGATTAACGTAGCTTATACGGCAGCAGCCAGTCAACCTACACAAATTATCAGCAATTATTTTGGCGGAACCGAGGCATTTTGTAGGGGTTCAATTTCAAACATCGCCTAT
>JBJOQA010000427.1:0-6939 GCA_046050225.1 Bacteroidota bacterium
GCACAATTTGGTCGAATTGATGTGGTAGTAAACAATGCCGGATTTGGTATTTTTAAGCCTGCTGCAGAAATAACCGCAGATGAGTGGGATCAAATTTTTGCAACCAATGCCAAAGGCACATTTTTGGTAAGCAAAGCTGCTATTCCTTTTATGAAAGCGCAAGGGGCAGGGCATATCATTAATATAGCGAGTGATGTAGCTAAACGCACATTTGCAAATGGCTCCTTGTACTGTGCCAGCAAATATGCGCAGGATGCATTTAGCATGGCGTTACGCAAAGAGGTACGTTCGCTTGGCATTAAAGTTAGTGTTGTTTATAGTGGGTTGGTAGACTCTTATTTTCATGCCGATCCGCAAGGAGATGCCAGTCATGAAACTTGGTTAAAAAATGAAGATATGGCTAATGCCATTTCATTTATCATTGAACAGCCTGCCCACGTGGTTATTGATGAATTAATGATTCATCCGCTATCTCAAGATTATTAATAAAGAGATAAATGAGCATGATTAAAAATGAAATTTATATTCATTTTTAATCATGCTCTTCTAATATAAAAATGGCTTCTACCGGTTTCCCAAATAACCGTGCAATTTTTAAGGCCAATAGCGTAGAAGGTACGTACTTATTGGCTTCCATGGCATTAATGGTTTGCCTGCTCACCCCAATTTTTATGGCAAGATCTTCCTGCGTTAATTCGTGAATGGCTCTTTCAATTTTTATTTTATTTTTCATTTATGGAGGCCTTTGAATTTTTGTATAAAACATAATTGAATCGACCAATAAATATTAAAATAACCGTAAACATATTGTAGATCATAATATCGAAAAAGGCCATATCGTATATCAACATAAATGCTAAAAGCAATAGGATATAGTTCAATAAAACTGCCCAAAGCAAGGAGGACAATCTTAAAGTTGCAATAAACTCATCTTCGTTTTTTTCTTTCGAAAATCCAACCAATAGTGAACCAATAATAAAAATACAGGCAACTAGGGTATAGGTTAAATTAACCTGTATGGGGGTAAAGTATTTTTTTTCTCCAAATAGTTGATGTGGAAAAATGGAAATCATCTTAACCTGCAACCATGCAATTTCATAATCAGAGAAAAGAAGAAATAGGCCAAAAAGAAAGGACGGAAAAAATAAGCACCAGCCTACTTTTTTGTAATTGTTCGGCAATAATAAGTTAGGTTTCATGATTAAAATTTTTGGTAAAAGTATATATAACTCTACTAAAAGTAAAACATACTTTACAAATAGTAAATTATATTTTACTATTTAACAAATTATTGACCATTTTAAAAGCTGTGGGATGATAAAGTAATGTCATAAAAAAAGCCCGACTATTCAGTATTGAACTGATTAGTCGGGCTTTTTATTTCTTAGAAATCAATTAAAATTGTTCCAATTTGCTAAAGAAGAAATCGCCTTCAATTAATGCGTTTTCATCGCTATCACTACCGTGGATGGCGTTTTCGCCAATTGAAGTTGCAAATAATTTGCGGATAGTACCTTCAGCAGCCTGAGCGGGATTGGTAGCACCGATTAAGGTACGAAAATCTGCTACTGCATTTTCTTTTTCAAGAATTGCTGCGGTAATTGGACCACGGCTCATGAATTCAACCAATTCTCCGTAGAATGGTCTTTCTTTATGTACAGCATAAAATTCGCCTGCTTTATTTGCCGATAAGTGTAACATCTTCATTGCTACAATTCTAAATCCGGCTTCGTTGATTTTTGCCAATATTGCACCGGTATGTCCATTTTCGGTAGCATCCGGTTTGATCATCGTAAACGTCCTGTTGCTCATGTTGACTTTTATTTTTTGAGCCGCAAATATACAGATTTTAGCTGAAAATCGACTTCAAAAGGACTTCAAAACTATATAACCTGCCGTTGTTGGTTCTCATTTGCTCAAAAGCCGAAACTTTCAAGTACCTTTGCGCCGTTTTATGCAACCTATACAAAAATTATACAACCAATTAGCAACGCCACGAAAAGTGGTGATTACCATGCATCAAAAACCTGATGGAGATGCCATGGGGTCAACCTTGGGATTATATCATTTTTTGTTGCAATTTGGACATGAAATCACGGTAATTTCTCCAACAAACTGGGCCGATTTTTTGGAATGGCTGCCGGGATGCGAAAAGGTGATTGATTACGAACGCCATCGGGCCGAATCACATCAGCTTATACAAGCGGCCGATTGGTTATTTTGTTTGGACTTTAATACTTTAAGTCGAACAAAAAACATGGAAGAAGCACTGGTGCAATTTAAAGGAGAGCGTATATTAATTGATCACCATCAGCAGCCCCAAGTAGAAATGTTTGCTTATGGGGTAAGTGATACTTCTAAAAGTAGCACCTGCGAAATGGTGTATGATTTTATCATGAATGGTGGATTTGAGGAAAAAATCAATCAGGCTGTGGCGGAGTGTTTGTATACCGGCGTAATGACCGACACCGGCTCATTCCGTTTCCCATCTACGACGGCAGCGGTTCATCGAATGGTTGCAACCTTAAAAGAACATGGGTTGCAACATAGTATCATACACGAAAATTTGTATGATAATTTCTTAGAAAATCGTTTTCGATTTATTGGGAATGTACTAGTGAATCGGATGGAGATTTTTTATGAATACAACACCGCTTTAATAGCTATTCCGCAAGCGGATTTAATTAAGTATGATATTATTACCGGGGATACAGAAGGTTTAGTGAATTATCCATTAAGTATTAAGGGAATTAAGTTGGCAGCCATAATTATTGATAGAGGAGAAGAAAGAAAAAGTTCTTTTAGAAGTAAAGGCGGGTTTGACGTAAATACTTTTGCACGTAAATATTTTAATGGCGGTGGGCACTTTAATGCAGCAGGCGGCCAAAATAAAGAATCTTTAGACGAAGTAGTAGCCAAATTCATGGTGGCTATGAAAGAAAATAGAGATCAATTAAGTAGTTATCAATTTTAAAACAATACAATCTTAACAATGAAGCATTCGTTTTTTTTAACAGCTATTACCGCAGTGCTAATGATTGGGTGTACCCAATCTTACAAAAAGGTAGAAGGCGGATTGGAGTATAAAATTATCTCCGATGGAAAGGGTAAACAAATTGCTGCAGGCAATTTTTTTGAATTTGCAATGGACTATTCTTACAAAGGTTCAAACAAAGACACTTTGATTTTTAATTCTCGCGATTACTATAATCAAATAGTAATGTTGGATTCAGTTCAAATTCCGGCTAACTATTATAAAATCTTCAGTCAGGTACGCAAGGGTGATAGCGTAATTGTGCGTCAATTAACCGACAGCATCATGAAGCAACCTAATCAAGCAATGCCATTCATGAAAAAAGGAGCTTATGTATTTACAAAATATAAAATTGTAAATATCTACACTACGCGTGAGGCTGCCGACAGTGCTAACCAAGTTCAGCGTGAAATTGCACGTCAGCGTGATTCTGCAAAACAAGCTGCTCAATTGGTAAAAGATGCCAAATCAATTGCAGATTATTTAGCAAAAAATAAAATTCAAGCAATCAAAGCGCCAATGGGAACTTATGTTCAATTTTTAAATGAGGGCGAAGGAAATGTTTTGGATACATCGGTTGTAGTTAAAGTTAATTATACCGGTCGTTCATTAGATGATAATAAAGTATTTGATTCAAATATTGATCCGCAGTTTGGTCATGTAGAACCTTATCCTGTTTATTTAAACGCTCCTCCGGGTATGGGTGTTATTAAAGGTTGGACCGATGGTTTATTAACCATGAAAAATAAACAAAAAGCTGTATTCTATATTCCTTCTGCTTTGGGCTATGGTGCACAAGGTAGTGGCGATAGAATTAAACCAAATGCTAATTTGGTATTTGAAGTAGAGATTGTGGGTGTAATGACTGTTGCGCAAGCACGTGCAGAAGCTGAAGTTGCTAGAAAGAAAATGGAAGCACAACAAAAAGCGCAAATGGATTCTATCCGCAAAGCACAAATGGATACCATGAAGCACTAAACTTTATGGTTTGAATATTTTAAAAAGGCGTTCTTCAAGAACGCCTTTTTAATTTTATAATATAGAAATTCTTAACTATTTTTTAGTGTCAACATCAATTGAATGGCTTCGCGCGCAGGTTGTACATCATGCACGCGTAAAATATGCGCTCCCTGTTGCAATGCAATAGCATGTAAAACACTTGTGCCGTTTAGTGCCTCTGCCGCATCGCAGCCTAAGGTTTTGTAGATGAAACTTTTACGTGATATTCCCGCTAAAAGCGGAATTTGTAACATGTTAAAAGCGGAGAATTCTCTTAATAATTGAAAGTTATGGGCAATTGATTTTCCAAATCCAAAACCGGGATCAGCAATTACATCTTTAATCCCGGCTTGCCGGCAAATATTTAGTTGTTGGATAAAATAATCAAGCACTTCTTGGGTAACATGGGTATAGGAAGGTGCAATTTGCATGGTATTGGGCGTTCCTTGCATATGCATGCAGACATAAGGAACGCGCAATTTTGCAACTGTTTTTATCATTGCGGCATCCATAGTTCCCCCGCTGATGTCGTTAACAATAGCAGCGCCTGCATCTACGGCTGCTTCGGCAACTGCGCTATAGTAGGTGTCGACAGAAATAATTGCCTGAGGAAGTTGCGCTTTAATCGCTTGGATAACCGGAATTACATTTGCAGATTCTTCTTCGGCTGTAAGTCGCTTACTATCCGGTCGAGTACTTTGTCCGCCTAAATCCAAAATGTCGGCGCCTTCATCTAACATGGCCGCTGCTTTTCTTACCATTGCGTCTAATCCTGCATCTAAATCACCTTTATAAAAGGAGTCATTGGTTGCATTGATAATTCCCATGATGCGAGGCCTTTCAAAGGTCAATAATTTTCCAAGACAGTTAATTGTTAACATCGGCGTAATAGAGTAATTTTGAGAAATACAAAAGTACTGATAAAGCTAGCATGAATACGAATCAACAGTATGACGGAGCGGTTTTCGCTTGTAAAGATATTTTTCTAAAGAAAACAAAGGATTATGGTACATCTTGGCGCGTGTATCGTACCATCTCTATCGTAGACCAAATATTTATTAAAGCAAAAAGGATTCGCACGATTCAAGAAAAGCGCGAGCAAAAAATAGGGGATGATATTCGCAGTGAATTTATGGGTATTTTAAATTATGCCATTATTGGGTTGATTCAGCTTGATTTACCGGCAGATGCCCCCGAGGAATTACCTGTAGATCAGGTAGAAACTTTGTATGATGCCAAAGTGCAACTTGCCAAGCAATTAATGCAAGATAAAAACCATGATTATGGAGAAGCTTGGCGGGATATGAGTCAGGAGAGTTTTACCGACCTAATTCTTTCTAAGTTATTACGTATACGTTCTATTTTAAAAAATGATGGCAAAACCATCGTAAGCGAAGGCATAGAGTCTAATTTCTTCGATATTATGAATTATGCCATTTTTGATTTGATACTTTATTAACGACTGCGCAGCAACTGCATCAGCCAAACTTTAAAACCATTATCATGAAAGCTGTTGTTCAAATTTCCCGCATACTTGTTGGTGTGTTATTTATATTTTCCGGTTTAGTTAAGGCGATTGATCCTCTTGGTTTATCCTACAAAATGGAGGAATTTTTTGAGGTGTGGGCCGGCCAAGGCTATTTTCCGGCCGTAATGAACTTTTTTTTGCACCAAGCATTTTTGTTATCGGTGTTGATGATTACTTTGGAAGTGGTGTTGGGCGTAGCGTTATTGGTGGGCTGGCGTATAAAGTTAACCTTACGTTGGTTGTTTTTATTAATGGTTTTATTTACCTTTTTAACCAGTTATGTACTGTTTAGTGGAAAAATACGTAGCTGCGGTTGTTTTGGAGATTGTATTCCGCTTACGCCCATTCAAACATTTTCAAAAGACATTTTATTATTAGGCCTGATCATTTTTATGATGATGAAGCAAAAGTATATTCAACCCTTATTTAAGGAATTGTTGCCTTTGGCTTTTGTGATGATTTCGTTAGTTGCAACAGCGTATTTGCAAATGCATGTGATCAATCACTTGCCCTTAATAGACTGTTTGCCTTTCAAGAAGGGGAATAATTTAGTTGAGTTAAGAAAGATGCCGGCAGATGCCATTCCTGATGTTTATTCCTATAGTTTTATTTATGAAAAAGGAGGAAAGAAGCAGTCATTTACGGCCGAACAATTGCCGGATAGTACATGGAATTTTGTAGATCGTGAGCAAAAATTAATTAAAGCCGGAAAAAATAATGTGCCTAAAATCAATGATTTTTCATTGACGGATTCAACAGGTGCAGATTCAACAGAAATTGTATTAAATAAGTCTAAATACTATTTGTTTTTTATCAAGGATTTAGATGGCGGTGATGAAAAATGGTTGAATTCATTTTCTGATTTGCATAAGCAAGCACAGAAAGAAGATAAGCCCATTTTTGTGGTAACGGCAAATCCTAAAAAGGCACAACAGTATTTTAACTTAATTCACGATTTTAAGGTACAAGTATATACCTGCGATGGAACCGCCATCAAAACGGCTGCGCGAGCAAATCCTACATTGTACGATATGAAAGGACCTATTGTACAAGGAAAATATAGTTGGGCAGATATTGAGCAAGTATCGAAGCCTGAAAAAAAATAGCTTACTTTCATCAGCAAAATCAATTCTCTGCTGTTTCGAAAAATATATCAATCATTGGCCGTACTCTTAGGGGTGGTGCTGTTGGTATTTATCATGTTTCAAGGGTTTGGAGATCCTGCAAGAATGATTGTTGGACAATCAGGCGATCAAAAAACCCTGAATAATATTCGGCATGAATTATACTTGGATCAGCCCCTTTGGAAACAATGTTGCTTTTATTTAAATGATGTTTCACCTATTTCCTTTCATCATCAAACTGAAATTAAGGCCAA
>JBJOQA010000428.1:0-3803 GCA_046050225.1 Bacteroidota bacterium
TATAATTAGGCTGTTAAGATTTATAAATCGAACTTAATTCCTTGGGCCAATGGTAAACCGGTGCTGTAATTAATCGTATTGGTTTGACGACGCATGTAAACCTTCCAAGCATCACTTCCACTTTCGCGACCGCCACCGGTTTCTTTTTCACCACCAAATGCACCGCCAATTTCGGCACCACTTGTACCAATATTAACGTTGGCAATACCGCAATCGCTTCCTGCATAAGACAAGAATTGCTCTGCTTCACGCAAATTAGTGGTCATAATGGCCGAAGACAACCCTTGCGGAACCCCATTTTGCATGGCAATCGCTTCATCAATGGTTTTATACTTCATGATATATAAAATTGGCGCAAAGGTTTCGTGCTGCACAATTTCAAAATGATTTTTTGCTTCGGCAATACAAGGTTTTACATAACAACCGCTTTCGTATCCTTTGCCTTTTAATACACCACCTTCCACGATAAAGTTTCCGCCTTCTGCTTTACATTTTTCAATGGAATTCAAATAAGCTTGTACGGCATCTGTATCAATCAATGGTCCCACATGATTTTTTTCGCTCAATGGATTACCAATTTTAATTTGCTTATACGCGTTTACCAATTTCTCTTTAAACTTATTGTATACTTTTTCGTGAATGATAAGTCGGCGAGTGGTGGTACACCTTTGTCCGGCAGTACCAACCGCTCCAAATACGGCACCAATCAACGACATGTCCAAATCTGCATTTTGCGTTATAATTATTGCGTTGTTGCCACCCAATTCCAATAAACTTCTACCCAAGCGCTCTCCAACGGTTGCAGAAACTGCTTTACCCATGCGGGTGCTACCTGTTGCAGAAACCAAAGGAATGCGTTTATCGGCACTCAACCATTCACCTACTTCTCTTCCACCAACAATTAAATTATTTACACCTTCAGGTACATTATTCTTCTTGAAAACTTTAGCAACAATATTTTGGCAAGCCACAGCGCATAAAGGCGTTTTTTCACTTGGTTTCCAAACGCATACATCACCGCAAACCCATGCCAACATGGTGTTCCAACTCCAAACCGCTACCGGGAAGTTAAAAGCAGAAATAATACCTACAATACCTAAGGGATGATATTGTTCGTACATCCGATGACCGGGGCGTTCGCTATGCATGGTTAAACCATGTAATTGACGACTCAATCCAACCGCGAAATCGCAGATATCAATCATTTCTTGCACTTCACCTAAACCTTCTTGCAAGCTTTTACCCATTTCAAAACTTACCAATTGTCCTAAAGCCTGTTTGTTTACACGCAATTCCTCGCCAATTTGACGAACTACTTCGCCACGTTTTGGGGCCGGCCAGGTACGCCACTCACGAAAAGCAGCCTCGGCTGTGGTCATAACGGCTTCATAACTATTTTTATCTGCACTGGTTACGGCAGCAATCAATTTACCATCAACGGGTGAAAAAGATTCAATCACACCACCCTTGGCAGTGAGCCATTTAGTACCGGTTGATACGCCTTTATTTTTGGCTTGAATCTGCAAAGAAGAAAGAAAATTCATATAGCTTGATTTATTTTGGCGCAAGTTACGAAAGCGAATTTGAATTGCGTGTGCGTTGCATCACGTTTACGTGTCAATTCGTTTATCTATTAAGTCTAGCAACTTCGTCCCAAAAAAATGCAAGATATTGCCGAATAGCCTGCATCTTTACAAAAAATATCCATGAAGTTTCATACAAGAAAATGGGTAAAACCGGAAGATCTTAATCCCAATTTGAGTTTATTTGGTGGCAAATTGTTGCAATGGATTGATGAGGAGGCAGCACTTTATGCTGTAGTTCAATTAAAGAACAAGCGAGTTGTAACAAAGTATATTTCGGAAATTAATTTTATTTCGGCCCCCAAACAAGGCGATATCATCGAAATTGGTTTGATTGCTACCCATTTTGGCGCCACCTCTTTATCAATGCGATGCGAAGTAAGAAATAATATCACACACGAACCGATACTCACAATTGATAAAATCGTATTTGTAAATTTAGATGAACAAGGCAAGCCATTTCCGCATGGCAAAACAGAAATTAATACGGATGAGTTCGTTTAGTTTCTTGGCCCGCCCTTAAAATCTTCTTAAAAAGAGAAACAATAACTCAATTTTAAACTATCCTGAAAAAAGGGCTCCTCCAATTATTTTGCCCATTAGCATCCTCAAATTTTGCTTTCACAAGTATTAAAACAATTGTGCCGTAGTAAGTTATCCACATTTTTAAACTGTGGCATCCATTTGGTAATTGTAGAATTTATTGCCCAACAAAATAGCATTTTATTATTTAATAATTAAATTTCAATTAATTACACATAATTTTTATTTCTATTTATAGAAATCAGCTACAAAAATTGGATAAATTAATTAACATTTTGTAGTTTTATTTCTATATTTACTAAAATAAAAACTACAGCTACTCGTTTATTAACCACAGTAGTGTAGAAAAACAGCTTGAAGGTCTTTAAAAATGGTTTTAAAATTAAACTGAAAATGCAAGCAACCTTTTGATTAACAATAGAATCTATGGTGCAAAATAAAAATCAGTTCATTTAATAAAACATGTTTGAAGATCCGGCAGCTCAACTACCAATTCAAATCCAATTAAGAAAAACAATAGTATGAAATTTCAATTACATCCGCCTCTGCAACACAATTGCAAAGTTTTGGTTTACGACAGTAACGGCAAACAAATGCTTTCGTCGGTAGTTAATACCAACTATTTAAATGAGCTTTCTGACTCTTGGTGGAGAAAATATTTACCAAAAGGCGATTACAAGGCATTTATTTTTGATGCCGATCAAAATAAAAGATCCCTTCAAATTTCGATTGATTAATACTTCTTGGTATATCAAACATATTATTCCCTGAAACTAAAAATAGGTTACCGAAAAAGCGGTGACCTCTTTTTATTTTAGTACATCCCCCCTCCTTGCTTTTTCGGCTTCTGAAGGTTCGCCTTTGTTACTCAAGTTATTTCATTTAATTTGCCGCTTCATAATCAAGCATTCATGAAGCAATTCAATTTTAAAAACTTAGTGCCCCATTTAGTGGCGATTGGTATCTTTTTGTTGGTGACGGTAATTTTCTGTAAACCGGCATTGGAATCTGGATTAGTGTTACAGCAAAGCGATGTTACTGCCGTAGAAAGCATGAAGCATCAAAGTGACTTATACAAAGAGAAACATGGTGTTTATCCTTTGTGGGTAACGAGTATGTTTTGTGGTATGCCTGCTTATAATATCATTTATGACGGACCTACATCTCCATTTACCTATATCAACCAAGCTTTTCAATTTGGCTTACCCAAGCCTTTGAATTTTTTCTTTTTGAGCTGTCTTTCCTTTTATATTCTAAGTTTATGCTTACGAATTAGGCCATACACGGCTATTGTAGCCAGCTTAGGCTTTGCTTTTGCTACCTATAATCCCATTTTGGTTGTAGCAGGGCATGATACCAAATTATTGGCGCTCGCATATGCGCCTGCTTTATTAGGCGGCATCGTATTACTTTTCAACAAAAAGTACTTTTCCGGCTTTGTACTTACGGCCCTCTTTGCCAATTTGCATTTGATGCAAAATCACCAGCAGATCAGTTATTATTTATTTTTAACAATAGGTATCATGACTCTTTTCTTTTTGGTGAATTGGATTCGCGAAAAAGAATTGTTACATGGCATCAAAGCACTTTCATTAGCGCTTGCCGCCGCAGTACTTGCTGTTATGATTAATGCCGTTTTATTATTCCCGGTTTATGATTTTGCCAAATACTCAAAGC
>JBJOQA010000429.1:0-3760 GCA_046050225.1 Bacteroidota bacterium
TCTTTCACAAATTTCTCTAGGGCATGGGGGTCGTTACTGAGTAAATCAACCGATTCGGCAGATCTTACATCACCACCATATTGTGCAATCATTAATTCATTTTTTGCAAATCTGCTTTCAATAGCGGTGAGTAATTCTATATCGGTAAATGGTTTGGTGATATAATCATCGGCTCCCATTTCCATTCCTTTTCTAAAGTCACTCCTTTCGGCTTTTGCCGTTAAAAAAATAAAAGGGATACCGGTTAATTCAGGATTTTTATTCAATAAATGTAAAACGCCGTAACCATCTAATACCGGCATCATTACATCACAAATAATCATATCGGGTTTGTCGGCCAAGGCTTTTTCTACGCCTAATTTTCCATTGGCTGCTGTTGTTACCCTATAATTTGCGAGTTCTAAAATCTCTGCCGTATTCTCTCTAATTTCGTCATTATCCTCAATCAACAATAAATGCTTCATATCAATGTTTAATTTGATGTAAAAGTAATTGTAAAAGTAGTTCCTTCTTCCAAAACACTGCTGCACTGAATTTGCCCATTCATCAACTCTACATATTTACTTACAATATGTAACCCTAAACCTGTTCCTTGAATATTGGTAACATTGGCACCTCTAAAAAAGCGTTCAAACAAGTGTTGTTGATCATCCTCCGACATACCGATACCATTATCAACCACCCGAACTACTACCTTTCCATTTAAGTTTTCACTATAAATGTGAATAATACCATTATCGTAAGAAAATTTAATGGCATTCGACAACAAGTTAATGACAATATTTCGTAACAACGTACTGTCTAACAAAACTTCGGTTTGCCCCTCATGTTGATAAACAATTTGTTGTGTACCACGCACAATTCCTTGCATTTCACTAGTAATTGTGTTCAACATTTCATAGATGTTGAAATAGCTATAGGTTGCAGATATTTTACCGGCTTCTAATTTTCCGATAGACAAAAATTCATTTAAAATATCGGTTAAATTATAAACAGCCGTTTTTATACGATGAATATGCTTATCTCTTTTCTCTTGTTCCTCTGATTGCGTGTATTTGGCAACGAGTGAAGCGGAGGAAAGAATCGTGCTCAATGGTGTTCTAAATTCATGTGAGGCCATCGAAACAAAACGCGTTTTCATATCGCTTAGTTCCTTTTCGGCCTTTAGCGCTTTGGTTAGTTCATCTTTCGACATTTCCAACTGCACTAGCGTTTCCTGTAATTGAAGGGTACGTAAATTAACCTTTTGTTCTAATTCATTATTGAGCTCATCCATTTGTTTATTAACCGTTTCCAACACTTGTTGTTGGTCGATCAATTGTTGTTCTGCTGATTTTCTTTTGGTTATATCATTTACAAAACCAATTACAAAAAAACCTTGATCGTTATGGTAAGAACTTAAACTTACCTCTACCGGCAATTCGGTACCATCTTTCATACGACCGAACAAATCTCTTCCTTGGCCCATTGGGCGTTTCTGCGGATTGTCTGCATAACCCTCTCTTAATGAATCATGATGATGGTGATAACGGGTTGGAATAAGTACTTCTACTTTTTTGCCGATTAGTTCAAATACATTGCCATATCCAAACATATCCAGCAAAAAATTATTCGCTAACAATATTTCCCCTTGTTGATTTGCAACAAGAATACCAATTGAAGCATACTGAAATAAAGCCTCAAACCGCTGCGATTCTGAATGATTAGTTCGGTTGTTCTCTGTCATGTTTTGGTATTAAAAACACCGGTTTGCCACCTATGCAAACGTTATAGAAAAAACGAAGTTCGCATATTTTAGGTTTTAAATAGATAAAGCGTTTAAAAATTTTTAACAATACTTGTGGATTAAAACATCAACCCAAAAACAAAAAATATCTATCAGCCTATAAGCCGGATTCTGTATTCTGCCGAAGCAAAATGGTTATCATTTATCTGGTTATAACATTACTGTTATAATCTAGCTGCCTACCCTCCAACCTGAGATATTGCTATCTACTTAAACGAGCCGCTTTCCTCAGATTAAATCTGAACGTTGGTGTACATGGCATTTCAGCACACAAGGTTTACCCAAAAACTATATTACTATAGTTTCTTGTGAGCTCTTACCTCACATTTTCACCCTTATCTTGCCTTACGGCACGACGGTAATTTTCTGTGGCACTTTCTTTTCGCCAAAACGAAACCGGCCATTAACCGGTGTGTTGCTCTAGGCTGTCCGGACTTTCCTCCCCCTTTCAGGAGCGATAACCCGGCTGACAGATGCGCAAATATAACAGAATATAAAAGAAATGAGTGGTTCATTTGCCGTACTTTTGAACTTATAGCAATGGATAAAAGTTTAAATAAATACATCAGCGAAACGGGTTTCTGCTCCCGCAGAGATGCCGATAAATATATTGACCAAGGTCGTGTTACGATTAACGACAATATTGCACTTAAAGGCAATCGCGTAAACCCTGGAGATATTGTAGAAATTGACGGCGAACCGCTTAAAAAGAAAGACCCTGTTGTTTATATGGCCTTCAATAAACCGGTAGGCATTACCTGTACCACCGATTTAAAAGACAAAGACAATATCATTTCATTTATTAACTATAAAAAAAGAATTTTCCCTATCGGGAGATTGGATAAACCATCTGAAGGACTCATTTTTTTAACCAATGACGGGGATATTGTAAATAAAATTTTGAGAAGCGGCAACAATCATGAAAAAGAATATATTGTAACCGTTGACAAGCCAATTAATCAAGATTTTGTAGATAAAATGAGTAATGGCGTGCGTATCATGGATACGGTAACCAAAAAATGTAAAGTAAAACAAGAAGGAAAAAATCGATTTCGTATCATTTTAACGCAGGGATTAAACCGACAAATTAGAAAAATGTGCCAGGCGTTAGGTTTTCAAGTTCAAACCTTAAAACGGGTGCGTATCATGAATATAACCCTCAGCAATATTCCCGTAGGGAAATGGCGTTATTTTACAGCGCTAGAAATTAGCCAAATTGAAAAACTGGTGGCTGAATCTTCAAAAACGGCAAACCCATCCCACCAGTATCAAGATGATTATGGAGAATAATTGAATTATATTGAAGTTTCATTTATTTAGTGGCGCTGTTGTTTAACAATTTCTAACCCACCGGGTATTACCAAGCAATCATTTCTTTTAGGTTAAATCAGGCATAAAAATGTGATTCTGCACATTTATTTAGGTAACTTGCAAGTTTAAGGTTCGCCTATATTTGAACGCCTATGCAGCTAAGAAATTTTTTATTTACGATTGCTCTTTTTATACTTCCCCTACTCAGCCATGCCCAAACCTTTTCAGGCACCGGTGGCAATATTACCAATGGGGCAACTATTCAAAACTGTTTTACCATCAATGCTACCGGTTTACCTACTGCCATAAATAGTAGCTTTGGACTAGCTCAATTATGTTTAACCATAACCCATCCCAACACCGATGAGTTAGAAATATTGCTTACTGCACCCGATGGAACGATTGTACCTATTTCTATTCAAAATGGTGGAAGTGGCAACAATTACAGCAATACTTGTTTTACCGGAACTGCAGCTAATCATATAAAATTTGGTTCTTCTCCATTTAACGGAACTTATTTACCCGAGGGCTATTTAGGAGCAGTAAATAATGGCCAAAATCCTAATGGTGCTTGGCGACTATGCATTACCGATCGCCGCACTGCATCTAATGTTGGTACCTTAAATAGTTGGAATTTAACTTTTAACAATACCCCTGCTCCGC
>JBJOQA010000430.1:0-3388 GCA_046050225.1 Bacteroidota bacterium
GAATCCGGTGATTGGGAAAATAGGAATACAGGTAACCACAATAACCAGCATGATATAAGTACCTGTTTCAATAGACGGTGTTTAGGTATCAAAAATAAATTCATTTACTCAGAAATAATTCACGTAACCAAAATGAATTTTTGATGCACGTTTTAAATCAAAATTTACATCATCTCTTTTGCCGATGGCATAACTTAAATTAAGCAGTCCAGATTTAGTTTCTAACACAATGCCTAATCCGCCACTTAAAAATTGTTGATTTAAAGATAGCCCTTGAAATTGTGTTTTTACCCAACCTGCATCTACAAACGTAAATAAATAAGAACGAATGCCGGTTAGGTAACGTAGTTCTGCCGTGGTTACCGCAAACTTATTGGCGTAAATACTTTCTTCATCAAAACCGCGCAATAGTTTGTAACCACCGATTTGAAAAAGTTCATTTCTAAAAATTTGCTCACTCGAAAACCAACCGGCTTGCAAGCCAACCTTGATGGTACTGCGTTTGCCCGAACTAAAATAGTGGGCAGCACCCAATCGCATTTTTACCTGATAACTTTTTAATTGAATAGAGTCATATAGGGTAGAAAAATCAAAACCGGTTCCATCCTGCAAAGCAGTAATATCGGCGCTTTTATTAATATTTTTAATGCCTACACTTCCATTAAAATTTATTTCATTTCCCTTGCGGGGATTCAGTTTATAATCGGTTTGATTTAAATCATATTCAATACCCACACTCACCGACTTTACATCCGCTATTGCAGGCAGTTTTCTGGTACGCTTTATTAAGGAAGTATCAATGCCGGATGCCAGTAAAAAAGTACTTTGTTGTTGTAGGTAAAGTTTACCGGATTGTTTTGCATTTGCTAAATATTGAACCCCTAATAAACTATTGATTTGTAAAAAAGAGGAATCTTTTTTAAATAGATCAAATCTAAAATCAATACCAAACTGACTTCCCCACAAATATGGCTGTTGATATCCAATATTGAGTCGAGGTGATTGCACTTGCAATTGCTGCCAATTTAATAAGATGCTTTCACCCTTGCCAAATGCATTTTTTAAATTGAGTTTAATGTCGCCGGTTAGTTGCAATTTATTGGTTTGATTGTTAGCCGGTAAAAAACCTACTAAAAAATCTACCTGACTATTTTTTCTATTTTGTAAATAAAGGTTTAACACCGAGCCGGTTCCCAATAATTGTAAATCTGAATTTTGTTGGGCTTGAATAAATGGAAGTTCGGCTATTCGTTGATCTACTTGACTGATTAATGTTTTATTATACAATCTACCGTTTTGAATACCCAGGTAGCGTTGTAGGTATTTCGTAGAGAGCTTTGCTTTTCCAATAATTCGAATACTGTCTATATGATAAAGCGGGCCACGACTCAATTTTAAACGTGCCGAAAGTCCTTTTTCTTCCAATTGAATACTATCTAAATAAACAGCGGCAAAAGGGTATCCTTGGTTTTCGTAATAGTTTAACAATCGCTCTTGAATTTGTTGAACCGCATCTAATTGGATGATTTGATTGGGCGCAAAAGTTCTTTTAAAGTCTACTGCAATTAAAGCAACTTCATCAATACTGTCGGGTTGTAAATGTATCCATCGATAACGTTCACCCACATGCAAGGTGATGTTAGCTTCAGTGCTATCGTATTTTGCTTCATCAATGGAAGCTTCTGCAAATCCTTTTGCTTGTAAAATACTCACGATGCTTTGAACATAACTAAAACACTTAGCTCCGGAAGCAAATTGTGTGGTTAACTTCAAACTGGCAGGGTCAAACAAGCTATCTTTGTTGGTAAGCTGAATCTTTAATAGGTAGAGTTGGCGATTGTTGAATTGCGCTTGTGCATGTAGCTGCAACAGAAAAAATTGCACAAAAAAGCAGCGCACCAAAATTGATATGTAGTTACGGGGGAACATTCGGAGGTTCAAATCTAATTTCAAAAAACAGTAAATAAAAATCTTTGGCAGGTATTTACATACATATTCCATTTTGCAAACAGGCTTGCCATTATTGCAACTTTCATTTTTCTACGTCTTTACGCTATAAAGCGCCTTTGGTTGATGCATTAACTAAAGAAATAGAACTTGCTACCGGCTTACCTCCTTTTAGTAAGGGCGCAACCTTAGATACCATCTATCTTGGAGGAGGAACACCTAGTATATTGTCGGTAAATGAACTTCAAAAAATATGGTCTGCTATCGAGCAAAACTTCTTGATAAGTTCAAATGCGGAAATAACGCTTGAGGCTAATCCCGATGACATTACGCCACAAAGTTTACAAAATTGGCGTAGCCTAGGCATAAATCGATTAAGTGTGGGGATACAGTCCTTTCAACCCGAAGAGTTAAAATGGATGAATCGTGCGCATAATCATGAAGAAGCTTTCCAATGTTTGCAATGGATTAGCGAAGCAGGCTTTGATAATTATTCAATTGATTTAATTTACGGATCGCCCTTATTAACTGATGCACAGTGGCAATCAAATGTGGAGCATGTGTTGAAATATCGGGTACCGCATATTTCCTGTTATGCGTTAACCATCGAACCTCAAACACCTTTAGATAAACTGGTTCGTAAAAAAGAACGGGCAGCTACTGATAATAATCAACAAGCCGATCAGTTTCTGCTGTTGATGGATTGGATGCACGCAGCCGGATATCTACACTACGAAATCAGTAATTTTAGCTTACCGGGTAAGCAAAGCAAACACAATAGCAGTTATTGGCAACAACAACCTTACTTGGGTATCGGCCCATCGGCTCACTCTTACGATGGCAAAAGCAGGCGTTGGAATGTAGCTAATAATGCGAAGTATATTCAGGCGATAGGAGAAGGTGTTATTCCATTCGAATCAGAAACGCTTACGCCCATTCAACGGTATAATGAATATGTAATGACGGCTTTGCGTACAATGGAAGGAATTTCGTTGAAACAAATAGAAGCAGACTTTGGGTTCAATCAAGCTGCTGAATTAAAGCGGCAAGTTATAAAATGGGTAGAAACGCAAAAGATAATACAACAAGAAGATTTTTTGCAACTCACTCGTGAAGGGAAATTATATGCCGATGGTATCGCTGCCGACTTATTTATTTAGTGATGACCGTGTTTGCGAAAACGTTTAAGTAATTCACCAAGGCAAAGCACGCCAATGATGAAAAGTAAAGCCGTGGTTTCGATATGTTGATAAGATAGCGGCATACAACCTAAGTTACATTAAAGTTACACCAAATTTGCCTCAATTGTTTTGAAACCTTCCATGGGCGGTAAATGCTCCCATAAGATGCGGTAAACTGTAGAGGCAATTGGCATATCTGCACCAATTTCTTGGTTAATTAAATACATGCATTTGCAGGCATTATAGCCTTCGGCTACCAT
>JBJOQA010000431.1:0-5101 GCA_046050225.1 Bacteroidota bacterium
GCTAATTTAAAATACGCTTTATAAATAAAAACGGTTCGAAGGGTAACTTTCGAACCGTTTTTTATTGCCTAAGTTTATTTTATTGTACGCAAATGTGCAGCACAACTTGCGGGTTAAAAAAATAAAGAGCCGGTTAAAAACCGACTCTTTAAAAAGGTTGTAGGGGTGAAATTGTTTTGACTTAATTGGGTTAGTAAGTCGAATGTGTTGAGTAGTTAGTTTGGTTTTTCTGCTGCTCGATATTGGTTCTTCCCATACTTTGCTTTCGATTTCTTAGGGTTTCGAATACATTGGTTTTTTAGGATGTTGCTTTTATTAATATTACAAACTCGCTTTTACAGGGTCAAGATCCTTGGTTGGTGTTTCTTTATATTGGATAATGGTTAGCTTTCGAGAGGGGAAGGAGAAAAAGAAGTTGACTGATACCGGACTTAATCTTTAGCTTTTCAATGATATTGGAAAAGAATGCGTTGGTTTTTTAACAGGATTTTTGGAAAAGATTGATAGTTGCTTATCAATCAACTTCGATACAAAGATTGTTCACAAATTGTTAACAGACAAGCGCAAAACTGCTCTATTTTTTATTTCACGATATACGGAAATTAGATAGTAAACTGGGCGTATCTACGTGAAATAGTACGTGTTTAAAGCACGTAGTTTTACGATAACATTGATTGTTGCTTGTAGAAAAAAGATTAGGCTGCATCTTTCAAATGCAGCCTAATTCAATATTACATGCGTTCGTACTTCTACGAGCTAATTATTTATTTAAACTCTGAATGATGTCGTATTTGGTTACAATTTGATAAGCACCCGAATCATCCTTACTTAATATAGCTCCATTTTCCTTGTTAATATAACTACTTAAACGTTCAACCGGCATATCAAAAGCAACAATTGGGTAAGGTTTTTCCATCACTTCGCTTACCGGCTGATTTTTAATACTGGCATCATTCAATAACCGGTCAAATAAGCCGCCTTCCGAAATAGCACCAATATTTTGACCATCCTTCATCACAGGAATATTTTCAATTTCATATTTCTTCATCAAATCAACTGCTGTTGCAACAGTTTGGTCGGGGGTTAAGGTAATGAGTCGCTGTGCACCCCGACCGTTAATGATATCTTTAAACGTTTTAACCTCTAAAAATCCACGTTCCATCATCCACTGGTCATTGTAAACTTTGCCCACATATCGGCTACCATGATCATGAAAAATACAAACTACCACATCGTCTTTTTTCAATTCGTCTTTTAATTGAAATAAGCCTTGCAAGCAACTGCCCGCACTATATCCACAAAACATCCCCTCTTCTTTTGCAATTCTGCGCGCCATTACCGCACCGTCTTTATCAGTTACCTTTGTAAATGCATCAATGTATTGCATATCGTAGTTCTCAGGTACAAAATCTTCGCCGAATCCTTCACTGATATATGGATAAACTTCCTTTTGATCCAATTCGCCTGTTTCAAAATATTTTTTCAACAAACTACCATAGCTGTCAATTGCCCAAACTTTGATATTCGGATTTTTCTCTTTTAAATATTTACCTGTTCCTACAATAGTTCCACCGGTTCCGGTAGCTACCACCAAATGCGTTACTTTGCCTTCTGTTTGTTCCCAAATCTCAGGGCCGGTTTGTTCGTAATGTGCCAAACGATTAGCGAGATTATCATATTGGTTTACATACCAACTATTGGGTACTTCTGTTGCCAACCTTTTACTTACCGAATAATAACTGCGTGGGTCTTCGGGTTCAACATTTGTTGGACAAACAATTACCTCAGCACCAACCGCTTTTAAAATATCCGCTTTTTCTTTCGATTGCTTATCGGTAGTAGTGAAGATACACTTGTAACCTTTTACGCAGGCAGCAAGTGCTAATCCCATTCCGGTATTGCCACTGGTACCTTCAATGATAGTGCCTCCGGGTTTGATTTTGCCTTCTTGCTCGGCAACTTCTAACATTTTTAGCGCCATGCGATCTTTAATACTATTACCCGGATTGAAATATTCAACCTTTGCCAAAACCGTGCAGGGCAAGTCTTTGGTAATTTTATTAATCTTAATTAACGGCGTTTGGCCAATTGTTTCCAAAATATTGTTTAACCACATACAATCGTATTTTTTTGAAGCAGCAAAGGTAATTTTTTAAATGATAAGGGAGGGGGTAGGTTAAAAATAAACTTACGACTGTTAGTTTATTGATTTGCTGTTGATTAGATCAGTAACGATCAATGGCATTTTACTGCTAAAGCGTTAACTTAGCTTAAAAAACATACATGAGTCTTCGTCAAACATTAAGAGGAACAGGAGTAGCTGTGGTTACGCCTTTTACGGCAGATGGGGCAGTGGATTATACTGCCTTGGGTAATTTGCTGGATTTTATTATTGGCAATGGTATTGAATACGTAGTAACGCAAGGAACTACCGGAGAAACCCCAACATTGGATAAACAGGAAAAGCTAGATATTTTGGCTTTTACCTTTGATAAAATTGCAGGTAGGGTACCGGTTGTAGTTGGTATTGGCGGTAATAATACGAAGGAGGTTTGTAAAGCCGTTGAACAATTTCCTTTAGAAAAAGCGGCAGCAGTTTTAAGTGCAGCGCCTTATTATAATAAACCTTCACAGGAAGGGATTTATCAGCATTACAAACATATCGCAGCTGCTTCACCCAAGCCAATTATTTTGTACAATGTTCCCGGAAGAACCGGTAAAAACATGGAACCGGGTACAACGTTGCGTTTGGCACATGAAGTGCCTAATATTGCGGGTATAAAAGAGGCGGGTAATAGCATTCCGCAGTGTATGCAAATTTTGCGCGACCGCCCCGAAGATTTTTTAGTGGTAAGTGGTGATGATGATTTAGTATTGGCAGAGTTGGCAGCAGGAATAGATGGGGTGATTAGTGTTGCGGCAAATTGCTTCCCTAAGCAGTTTTCTGATATGGTGCGTGCAGGTTTAGCGGGCGACTTTAAAACAGCCAATACATTGAATTATCCATTAACTGAAGCCTATAATTTATTATTTGCAGAAAATAATCCTGCCGGCGTTAAAGCATTTTTATATGAACTCGGATTGATTCAAAATGAACTACGTTTACCGTTGGTTCCTTTGAGCACCGGTGTTCATGAAAAAATTAAACAGTATTTACAAAAATAATTTAGCCCATTGGGGACTATATTATTCAAAAAGGCGTCATTTGAAAAAAATGACGCCTTTACTATTTTCCAATAATTAATTTAAATTAGATTTTATGACAGCTTCCCTCCAACGCAAGTTCTGTGTTTGGAAAAATGGCACGAGTTTCAGTCAAGAAATCATCTAATGCTTCATACTTTGCCGAAAAATGGCCGATTACCAAACGCTTGGCTTCAGCTAAAATAGCGATTTGAGCTGCTTGTTCGGTAGTGCAATGGTGCCTTTCTTTGGCTTTAGCCTCATTGCCTTTTAAATAGGTAGTTTCGTGATATAGCAAATCAACGCCCTTTACTTTTTCGGCCAGTTCGGGGTCAAAAATTGTATCTGCGCAATATCCATAGCTTTTGGCAGGGGTACCTGGTAAAGTAACTTCTTCATTGGGTATGATGGTGCCCTTTTTGGTTGTATAATCTTCGCCAAGTTGAAGACGGTCATAAAAACTTGCCGGTATTTCGTAGGATCGCGCCCGATCAATATCAATTTTTCTTGGATTTTTTTTCTGCTTAAAAAGATAACCCCAACATTCAATACGATGTTGCACGGTAAAGCAACGAACGGTTATTTTTGATGTTTCAACAATAATGCCTTCGGTGGTTAAAGGGTAAAAATGTAAGGGAAAGGTAAGCATGGTGTTGGCTACATTCAATTGGCTTCGAATAATAGCTTCTAAAGCAGCAGGCCCATAAATAGTTAATTCTTGGGTTCTCCCCAAAAGGCTCATGCTCGTAATTAATCCAATTAAACCAAAGTAATGATCGCCGTGCAAATGTGAAATGAAAATGCGCGAGATTTTACTTTTGCGCAATTTGTACTTGGCAATTTGCATTTGAGTTCCTTCTCCGCAATCAATCAAATAGCTTTCATCGCTAGTTTGAAGTACCTGCGCGGTGGGATATCTGCCAAAGGCAGGAATTGCAGAGTTATTGCCCAAAATGGTTAAAGCCAGCATACCTGGAAACGGGTTGTAAATTTTCTACGATAATATTAAAGTTGGTTCTATTTGGATATGGAAATTAATAAGTTTTGGTTATTCTTCCCCTCCTAAAATTTCTCTTTCAATTTCTTCCATCTGAACAATGTCCCATGCTTCACTTTCGGTAGGGGTAAAGTTCAATAATTCTAATAATTCTATTTCTTCAAAAGTAGCTTCAACTTTTTCATTTAGGCAACAGATAACAAAAGAACATTCTTTTTCATAAAACTGTTGTTGAATCACTGCCAATGATTCGGCCATCGGAATGGAAATTTCTTGTACCTGCTCTAAGTTGATAATCAGATGAGGTATGTCTTTTTGCAGGTAAGATAGCAGCAAACTAGTCCATTCTGCTGCCATTATTTCAGACAAAACCGGTTCCTGCAACTGAATTACCGTAAATTTTTCTTTGGTATCTAATTTGAAGTTCATAAAAAACGATTAGTGAACAGAATTTTATTCGCCGATTGAACTTCTATTGTTATCCTTTTGGCGATTAAAATGAAGATGTGTAAAGAAAAGAAAAAAAAACTGAATTGGCTTCATAAATGGAGGGATCAAATTAAGTTTTTACATTTTCCTTTTACTTATTCCTGAAATTTGACAAGAACTTGAAAATTTAAATTTGAAATTTAGGTGAGTTTTTCTCCCCCAAATTCTAGTATTTACCCAAATTTTAACTTTTCAACATATTCACATTTCCAATTGCAGGTAAACTAATTATACCAATTTATCGTTATTATTGTACAGTTTAAATTCAGTATACATGGACAACAACTTTTCTGCTCAGGTGAAAGAGATAATTTCCTATAGTCGGGAGGAAGCCCTGCGTTTGGGAAACGACTTTATTGGAACTGAGCACCTGGTGTTGGGGCTCATCCGCGATGGCGAAAATACGGCCATCAAAATTCTTAAATCGCTCAA
>JBJOQA010000432.1:0-6464 GCA_046050225.1 Bacteroidota bacterium
TTGTGTAACCACCATAACAGAAGAAAGCTAAGATAGCAGTCATTAAATAAACCTTATTGCGGTAGAAAGGAACCGGTTCAGAGCGAACAATCCCTTCTTTTTCGTCGGATAATTTTCTTAAACTGCTATTTACTTGCAATAAAATGAAAGCAATAACGGCCAAAATCAAGGTTAAAATGCCAAAAAGCAAGGAACTATCTTCTGCAGGTGCAGCTGATCCACCGCCTTTTGCATCAACTTTAACCGGTGCAACATAATTATCACAATAGTCAAGAATTGCTTTAATATCCTCTTTTGGAAGGTCGAATTTGGTCATTACCGATCCCCATTTGGCTTTTAAAGCCTTCGCATACGGATCAGTTTCTACCATGGTGGTAGTATTATTTACCCACTTGTAAACCCACTCAGGACTTGGCTCCCTTTTACGTGCATCTTTCAATGCCGGACCGGTTGCATCTTCTAATGGCTTATGACAGCTGGCACAGTTTGCTTTGAATAAAGCTTCACCATCTGCGGCATAGGTGGTAGTTGAAAAAGAGACTAATGCAAGAACTAAAATACTTGCTAATAGGTTGTTAAAAATTTTGCTAGATCGTCCCATACACGAATAATCGGATTCTTTTGAGTAAAAATTTCCTTGGCTGCTTGCAAAAGTAAGGCAGGATATTGACAATATATCAACATTGGAAAAAAAAATTTTTGTAGGCGTAGCGTGGATTTCAGCCGATTGTTAAACATTTTATTGTTCCTTTGTCATGCAATTGTAAACAGTTTTCATTCTGAGCGCTTTTTTGGTAAAGCTGCATTTTTTCACAACTTATTAGCTGATTTTTGCTGTATGTTTCAAAAACTTAAAGAGCGCTGGCGGGTAAATACCCTTGATTTAATACTCATTTTGAGCACTTTCGCTATTGGAGGAAGCACTTGCGGCAAAACGGCCGCATGGATTTTACAATCCCTTCTTCCCGAAAAAAACATCATATGGTGGTTTATATATATAGTGTTGGTATCCCTTTTATGGCCCATCGCTGTTTTATTGGTAAGTGTGCCTTTAGGCCAGTTTCGATTTTTTAGTAATTATTTGAAAAAAATCTGGGGACGTATCTCAGGCAAAAAAAGTAGCCAACATGACTAAAATTGCCATTTTTGCCAGCGGAGCCGGTAGTAATGCTGAAAAAATTATCTCTTTTTTGCGCGCATCTGGTCAAAAGGATGTAACCGTAGGCTTAATTGTGTGCAATAAACCCGGCGCCGGCGTGATAAAAATTGCCGAAAATGCACAAATTCCGGTGCTTTTGATTGAAAAAACCCCCTTTTTTAAGGAAAATGCCTACATAAGTGCCTTAAAAGCCCATCAAATTGATTTTATTGTTTTAGCAGGTTTTCTTTGGAAAATTCCTCCGGCACTGATAGCGGCATTTCCGCAAAAAATTATCAATATTCACCCTGCCCTGCTTCCCAAATTTGGCGGAAAAGGCATGTATGGCCATTTTGTTCATGAGGCCGTCATTGCTGCTAAAGAATTGCAAAGCGGCATTACTATTCATTTTGTAGACGAACAATACGACCATGGGGCCACTATTTTTCAAGCTACCTGCGAAGTAGATGCCACTGACACAGCCGAAAGTTTAGCGCAAAAAATTCACCAATTAGAGCATCAGCATTTTGCACCAACGATTTTAAAGTTACTGCAACAATAGTTGGCTATGATTTACAACTTCAACACGGCCATAAACTGCAAATTTGCCGTTAAAACATTTCTCCTCTCCAATAAAAAGCAACCAATACCTTAATATTGCTGCCACAAAATGTCTGTGGTTGAAAATTTCATTTAAAATACTTTGCTTCTTTATTTTGGGTTGCTTCGCTTTTGAAGGCGCAATGAGTCAAATTAGTATTTCGGGTACTATTTATGATTCTACCAAGGTGATCGCCGTTAGCGGTGCAGAAATTATTAGTTCTTCAGGTACAAGGGCCGTTTCAGACAGTTTTGGAAAATATCACATTATAGCCGCCGAAAAAGATTCACTCAGTTTTATTTACAATGGAAAAACAACCGCCAAATTTGCCGTTTCGCAGGTTGAAAATCCGGGCGCCTTTGATATTTCACTACATATTCGTATTCGGGAAAAATATAAAATGCTGAAGGAAGTACGGGTGTTTACCCGCAGTTACCGCGAAGATTCGATTGAAAACAGAACACGTTATGCCAGCATATTCAATTATTCAAAAGGCGGATTAAGTCCCTCCTTTGACCCTACTACCGGCGCTGCCGGACTGGATATCAACCAGTTAATTAATATGTTTCGATTTAAACGCAATCGACAACTGCGTAAAATGCAAGAGCGATTGCTTGAACAAGAGCAAGAGCGCTATATCAATTACCGATTCAATAAAGCCGCAGTTAGAAGAATAACACGCCTAGATGGAACAGATTTGGAGATATTCATGCGTGACTATCGACCTGATTATGAATTTACCGTGAACGCCGGAACGGTAGACTTTTATCAGTATGTGTTAAACGCATCTTACCATTATCGCCAACAAAAATTACTAAAGCCATCTGCCATCAGGCCTGTTGCAGATTCAATACCCTCGCATTAATAACCGCCTTTGAGCAAGGTAATTATTTGATTAAAAGTTGATTATCATCTTCAAATAAGTATATTTGCCATAAGATAAATGGGAAGTACAATTTTTCCATAAAGCCGTAACCCTTTTAAAACACCTTTACGAACTTTTCGATTACGTAATCGAAGGTCGCCCCCACCAAACAAATTTTTCTTATTTACAATTTTTGTAAACAGGCATTGTATTGCTAAAACCCAATATGTTGCTTGCTAAATTCAGGTAATGAACACGGTTATGTATACACGAAATCTTTTTTGTTTGTTGGTAAGCAGCCTATTGGTTGTTACCCAGCCATTGGTTGCACAAACAGCCACAAAAGCACGTTTAAACAAACCGGTAGTATATGCCGGAATAGAGGTGGGTGCCAAAGGCGTAAAAATGAGCGTAGTAGAAATGAACATGAATGCGCAAAAAGGTAGTGCCTATAAAACACTAAAAGACACTTCTGTAAATAGCGATTTTATATCATTTACGCAGCCAAGTTTTTTCGCTACGCTAGACGGTTTAGTGCTGTTATATCACAAAGCGATTACTGATTTTCAATTACCCGGCGACCGCATTTTTACAGCTATTAGCAGCGGTGTAAAAGGACAAGCTGAAAAAGAAAACAAACAGGTTTGGATTAGCAATTTAATAGACTCTTTTTTAGTGCGAATAGCCGACCCAAAAAGAAAAGTACCCGTAATTGATGTGTTAGAAGAAGCACGTTTAAGTCATTTGGGAATTGTACCCGAAGCTCGCCGATATGCAACTTTTTTAATTGATATTGGAAGCGGTAATACCAAGGGCGGCTATTTCCCTAATGGCAATACCGACGATTTTAATTTGTTTCAATTGAATTGGGGAACTAAGAGCACATTCAATCAAACTGAAAAGCGTTGTGAAGACGATAAAACGTTAACCAATTATTACAAACAATTAAACCGTGTATTGGCAGGTGCTGCCGGATCGGATGTTGTGCTTGCAGTAAATCAAAGCGGCGCCTATTCGATGAACGATTATATTGCTTTTAGTGGTGGTATTGCTTGGTCGGTTTCCACGCTTTTATATCCTGAATTAATTGACAATCCGGTTGTGCCGGTAACCTATGAAGAAGTAGAAAAATTATATCATCAATTATACCAACAATATACAAGCCTAAGCGAAACCGTATTATCGCAACATTTGGCAGATAAGGCATTAGACAAAACATTAGTGGCCAAAGAAATTAAACGCGTTCACACGGTGTTTGACCAGAAGGCATTATTAGCCGGAACCGGTTTGCTTTTGAAAATTATGCGCCAGTTTCAAGGCGTATATGAAAAGAAAGAATTTTACTTAGTTAAAAACGGTCAAGTTGGCTGGATTTCTGCCTATGTAAAACAACAATTGAACCCCTAATTTAAGGTACGCATTACACCATGAATCAACCGCAAATGAAACAAACGAAACCCTACCTATTACTGATTGTATCGGTATTATTGGTCATGTCGATTGGTTTGCTATCTGCATCGATTTATATGTACATGAAGTACCCACCCAACGCCTCCGCTTCAAAGCCCATCAGTAATAATTTACCCAAGGTTAACCATCTCAACGCAACGCGTGATTCACTTCAAAAAGTATATCAAGCAACGGTAAAAGATTTAGAAACAGAAATTCAAACTACCGGTGCCATAGGTGCAGACTCTGTAACCCATCGGCCAGAATTTGACAGCACTAATTTTAATAGGTTACAACAAGATATCAACACCATTTTAGTTAAAGATGGCAATCAGGTTGAATTAGATTTAGTACAGGCAAAGATTGGTGAACTGCAATCTAAGTTAGATATGCTGCGCACGATTAATCAAAATATTTTGAAAGAAAATTTCAAATTAACTGCCTTGGTCAAGAAGTTATCGGCCAAACAAAACACGGCAACGCAAACGGTTAATAGCAATAAAGTTACAGGCGCTCAGTTTGCAACAAATACCCAAAACTTTGGCACTAGCAACCTTGTTGCTAATCAATTACAAGTAATGGCTTTTACGAGAAATGATTTCTTAGATAAGGAAACAAACAATGCAGCCGAAGCTGAAAAAATAGCAGGTCATTTTGTGGTAAAAAATCCTAGCAACAACGCCATTACCAACGAAATCATGGTAGTAATCTTGCAACCTAATGGTCGCGTTTTACAAAATTCAACTTGGGAAACCGGTATATTTTATACTAAAGAGGGCAAACAACTTTATTCGAACAAGCTTCGATTTGATCAACAAGCCGGTGAAACTAAAAAATTACAATTTGCTATTAGCGCCGACAAATTTTTACCGGGAAAATACCAGGTGCAGCTGTACCATAATGGTGTAATGATAGGCAAAACAACTAAAAATTTGCAGTAAATTTTTGAATACCCTTTACGCTGCCCATACTTCTTCCTCCTTTATTTTTTAAGGCATATAATTCCATCTCATGTGTTATTTTTGTTGAAGCTTTTAAAGCCGGCAACAAAAAATATTTCACTACTAACATCTTTAAATAAACGAAAATGGAAGAGCAATTACATTTAGGCGTAGGTACCAGATTACAGCATACGCAGTTAGGTCCGGGCGTTATTGTTGGCGTTCGTTATGCTACGTATTTAATTTCTTTTATTAATCATGGAATTAAAGAAATTGAAAAGGCCGATTCGCATTTGGATGAAATTATTGCCGAGAATGTAACCACTGAAATTGAAACTGTTTCTGAAACCGAAAAATCTTTACTAAGGATATTACAACTTTGGGGCGGCCTCACCGAAAATGTAGCATTGGGTGATCGTTGGCGTGGTGGAACTATGTTATTGAAGCCGCAAGACAAAACACTAAAACCCAAAGAAATTCCGGTAGAAGATTTCTTTCATAAAATTGTAATGTTGCGCGATCGTTTACGCGTGTTAGAACAAAACATTAACAGTAATAAAAAACTAAGCGACGAAGACAAAGTAAATATTCAACAATACATCACTCGCTGCTACGGCTCTTTAACCACCTTTAATGTTTTGTTTAAAAACAAAGAAGATTGGTTTGTTGGCGAAAAGGGAGGAAGGGAGGATTAGGGGGGTATAAAGCGTTTGAAAGGTTTGAAACGTTTAGGGGTTTGAAGGTTTAAGGTTTAAAAGTTTAAGGTTTAAGGTTGGCCAAACGTTCGCCGCTTCGCTGGATGGAGGAATGTTTTAACGTTTCAAACCTCGCTCTCTTTCTCATTCTCCTTCTGTGGTTTTTCGTGTTCTCGGGAATCACGGCGGATACAATTTAACATGCCGTTGGATTTGGGACCGGCCTCAGAAAAATGGCGTGAAGAAATGGCGGTCATGAAGCGTTAAGAAGCGAAAATGATTAGCCTTGTACAAAAGCTAAGTTGGGTAAACGTTCATAAGAAAATTAATGTTGCGTTTTAGCTTTTTCGCTGTAGCGCAATGACCGACATTTTAGCCAATTTTTCTGCAGCCTTGATTTTTTGCTACTTTTTCATCAAGGAAAAAGTAGGAGGAAGTGGTTTCAACGGTGGAAGCGTTTCAACGTTTGAAGGTTTGAGTCGTTTAAGTCGTTGGTCGAACGCCGCTGCGCGGGAAGCGGGTTTAAGGTTTAAAGGTTTAAAGTTTAAGGTTTGTGATGCGTTCGCCGCTGCGCTGGATGGTGGAACGTTTTAACCTTTCAAACCTCGCTCTCATTCTCCTTCTCGCTCTCACTCCGCTCTCTCTCCGCTGCGCTGGATGGTGGAACGTTTTAACGTTTCAAACCTCGCTCTCATTCTCCTTCTTCCTCTCCCTTTTTTGGAAAAAATTCCCTTTTTTAAACCGGGCTGCTCTGTTGGTTGGCGCCGGCGGGTAG